>NZ_JAVTWX010000048.1:0-12852 GCF_032229645.1 Brooklawnia sp. | reverse complement strand
CACCTCGCTTGCGCCGGTCGTCCACATGCGCGCCGGGTACTAAGGACCCTAAGGGTCCTAAGATGCTTCTTATACTCCCGCGAGGAAAGCGTGATGACGATCAATAGGGCTGATTCGGTGACAGTCGCCGATGTGGCGCGTGCAGCACAGGTTTCAAAATCGACGGCCGCGCGGGTGCTGAGCAATCGGGGATCGGCAAGCCAGACGGCCCGTAAGAAGGTGCTGGAGGCCGCGGAAGAGCTCGGCTACTATCCCAACGCGTTGGCGCGAGCGATGTCAGAAGGCCGTTCCAAGCTGATCGGCGCGGTTATTCCCGATATTTCCATCCCGTTCTTTTCGGCCGTGGTCCGTGGCCTCACCGATCGGATGCGGGCGGCCGGGCTCGAAGTCATCATCATCAACACGGATAACAACTCGACCATCGAGGCTCACTCACTGGAGTTGCTCGCCATGAAGCGCGTCGATGGCTTGATACTCGCTCCCGTTATCGCGGATGGCTCCGATATCGCGCGGACGCTCGCTCAGCGTGGCTTGCCGATCGTGTTGTTTGATCGCCGCGGGCCAGGGTTGGCAGATCTGCCTCTGGTAGCGCTTGATCATGAGGAAGCCGCCCGGTTGGCCACCAGGCACCTCATTGATCTTGGCCACACTCAGATTGCCGTCGCAACGCAGGTGCCAGACAACGCCGCCCGCCTGCTCGACTCAACCGAGCCCGCCACACGCCCATCGGCGCTACGGCTGCGCGGCTATCTTCTTGCGTTGCAGGAGGCCGGAATCCGCGCCGACCCCGCACTCATCATTGATGCGCCGTATAACCATCTGGCGGCGGCCGATGCCGTGGCCGAGCAACTCGCTGCCACCAATGCAAGCGCACTGTTCGCTACTGACTCGGTGGTCACTCATGGCAGCTTCCAGGCGTTGCAGCGTCTCGGCGCCGAGATTCCGGACGACCTGTCGTTCATCGGCTTCGATGATCAGGATTGGACGACGCTCGTGAGCCCGCAGATCACCGTGCTGAATCAGCCGATGCACGATTTGGGCCAAGCGGCCGCCGAACTGCTGATCCGGCGACTCGCGCATCCCACTGAACCGCAAGCCGATGTCCTGCTGCCGGGTGAAGTGCTGACGCGTGCCAGCACCCGGCAGCTCTGAGCACACCACCAGATAGGTGGAAGGTGGTGCAGAATCACGCCGCGATCCATGATCAGACAGCGATGGACATACCCATCCGACGAGGATCGGCGCACGAACGCATCAGCCCGCTGGCCGGATCGATCGTGATGCCGTCGAAATTGCCGGTCATCGAGTTCCAGGGGCCGATGTCGTGGAACCACAACCTGTTCTGCCCCGCCCACTTGCGCACCTCGTCCAGCACGCCGTGCTCGTAGCCCGACTCCACGGTGGTGCCGGGCAACCAGCCGCGTGCCGGCTCATGCGGACGAGCACCAAACCGCGGCTCCGCGACGGTCTGCTCGATACTCATGCCGAAATCCATCAGGTTGACCAGGTTCTGCAGCACGCAGGCAACCAGGGAGACCGAGGGCGACCCCGAAACGATCACCGGCTTGCCGTCTCTGAGCACCATGCTGGGTGCCAGGTAGATCGTCGCCCGCTCCCCCGGCTGCGGCATGACCCGCTGGAAGAACGATCCGCCACCGGACAGTTGGAATCCCTCGGCATACAGCCCGTTGACCCAACCCGATGCCATATGCGAATGCGTCATGGTCGCCACGTTGTGCTGGGCGTCGATGACGGAGATATGAATCGTCCCCGGGCTCGGCGGCGTGTCCGACATCGGGTGGGCGAGAGTGTCGAGCAATTCGAAGCGCTGGCGTCCGTATTCCTTGGAGAGCAAGACGTCCATGACCTGTTTACTCTCGCGGAATCGCTTCTCCCGCGGTGCTGCGTAATAGACGGCATTATGTGCCGCGATCAGCGCAGACAATGTCTTCGGCGATTGACTTGCCGGCCCCGAATCCCGCAGATCGAGGTTTTCCAGAATGTTCAGGGCCTCGACTATTTGCATTCCGCCATCGTCGGGTGGGGCCGATCCGATGACGTCGAAGCCACGATAGGTGCCCTGCACGGGCGCAGCCCATTCCGGCCGGTAGCCGTCGAAGTCGGCCTGGGTGATGACTCCACCGTCCGATTGGTTCTCCTCGCAGAATGCCTTCGCGAAGTCACTGAGGTAGTAGTCCATGCCCTCATCGCGCAGCCGTTCGAGAGTGCGCGCAGCACGTTCTTGGACGAGCGCCTCCTCGGGGGCGATGAGGCAGCCATCCCGGAAGAAGATCTCGCGCGACTGTGGGTTGCGTCCCAGATTCTCGCGAGCGACGTACATCGAACCGAACAGATAGGGCGACACGGCGAACCCCTCGCGGGCCGCGTCGATCGCAGGGTCCAGCAGACGAGCGATCGACACCGAGCCGAATCGTTCGTGGGCCGCCACGAAAGCCGGCCACCAGCCGGGGACGGGCACGCCCCGGCCGCGGGACAGGTCAGCGCCGACAAAATCGGGCAGTTCGGCCAAGGGTGCGTTCACGTTTCCGGACAGGTACGAGGCCTCGCCGGTTGCCGCATCCCGGTAGACGAGCGAGATTCCACCGGTGAGCGAGGTCATGTGCGGCTCGGTTATCAGCTGGGTGGCGGCCACCGCCAAGATCGCGTCCATCGCGTTGCCGCCCTCGCGGAGCACCTGCGCACCTGCACTAGCGGCGATCGGCTCGGAGGTGACCACCATTCCGCCTGTTCCGGTTGCCACCTCCTTTAGACCGAAGCGTCCTGGCGTTGCGTACTTCGCCTTCATCACTCACACTCCTTCACTTGCTGAAACTTCGAGTACCGGGGCCGTCCCATGCTCCGGGGGGGTCCTCAGGTGAGAACGTGGCGCGCACGCTGCGCAACCGGGTCCGGAACAAGGATGGCGCCCAGCAGCGTCCTGGTGTATTCGTTCTCCGGGTTGTGAATCACCTCGTCGGTCGGTCCTGTCTCGACGACATGGCCGTTCTTCATCACCATGACACGGTCGGAGATCGTCGACACCACATAGAGGTCGTGACTGATGAAAACGCAGGCGAAGTGCTGCTCCTGCTGAAGACGGGCCAGCAACTCCAAGACCCTCACCTGAACCGTGACATCCAGAGCCGAGGTCGGCTCGTCCGCGAGAAGAATCTCGGGCCGATGCGAGATGGCGCGCGCTATCGCCACCCGCTGCCGCTGGCCACCGGACAACTCATGCCGCCGCCGGTTGATCCAGGCCGGATCGAGGTCGACGTCTTCCAGCAGGCCGGCCGCTCGCTTGCGAAGCTCGCGAGCGTCCCTGATCGATCCGCTGCGCCACAGCGGTTCGGTGAGGATGCGCCACAACGGAAGGCTCGGGTCAAGCGACGATGTTGGGTCCTGAAAGACGATTCCGAGATGAGACAGCGCCCGTCGTCTGCCCGCGCCTCGCAATCCGATCATGTTGGCATCGGCGATGGAGACGGTTCCCGCGGTCGTCGGCGTCAGTCCGAGAATCGATCGGGCGATCGTCGATTTGCCCGATCCCGATTCACCCACGATGCCCAGCGTCTCACCGGGCCGGACGAACAAGTCCGCCTCGGCCACGGCCGCCTGTCTGACTCCCACGGACCTTCGGCGGCGACGGCTGTTCTTGTATTCCACCGTTAGACCGGTCACTTCGAGCACCGGCTTCGCCTGTGAATCGGTGACTGCACCGACCCTGACGGACTCCCCAGCAGCTTGCCTTGCCGATTCCTCGATCTCCGAGCCGTCCGCAGTCGCGGCTCTCACGCCGTGCAGGGCCCGCGCTGCCGAGAGCAGTGACCTGGTGTAGTCGTTCTTGGGGTCGGCGAAGATCGAAAAGACATCGCCGCTCTCCATCACTTTGCCGTGGCGCATGACAACGACATGGTCAGCGATATCGGCCACCACACCCATGTCGTGGGTGACGAAGATCATCGACATCTGCTCGTGTTCCACCAGTTCGCGGAACATTGCGAGCACGTTGCGCTGGGTGGTGACATCGAGCGCGGTGGTGGGTTCATCCGCGATGAGAAGCTTGGGCTTCCAGGCCACGGCACCGGCCGCCATGATCCGCTGCCGCTGACCGCCGGAAATCTGGTGCGGATAGCGATCGAGCAGATCGCCGAATCCTCCCAGCCCGACGAGGTTCAGCAATTCCTGCGGATCCCGCTGAGCACCGGTGGATCCCGATGTCGCATGCGAGCGGATAGCTTCCGAAAGGAAATCCCCCACGGTGTGCAGCGGGTTCAACGCCGTCATCGGCTCCTGGTAGACGCAGGCGATCTCCGGGCCCCGGAAATGCTGCATTTCCTTCTCGGATACGCCGATCAATTCTGTGCCGTCGAAGTTGATCGAGCCGGTGGCTTCGACCCCCGGAGGAAGCAGATGCGGAATCGACATGGCGGTCATCGACTTGCCCGCGCCGGACTCGCCCACCAGGGCGACCACCTTGCCCCGCGGAACCGAGAATGATGCTCCGTGAACGATCTCGGTTCCCGGAACGCCGATGGTGAGGTTCTTGACCTCGAGAAGAAGGTCGTGCTGCGCGTTCATGCGCTCACCCCCTGGGTCACCTGGAAGCTGGGCACCTGCCTGGGCCCGGCCTTGCGCTTCGACTTCTCGGCCCCACGAGGATCGAGCAGGTCGCGCACCCAGTCGGCCACATAACCGAAAGCAACCAGCAACAGCACCAGCACGGCGCTGGGAATCAGCAGCTGTGCGGGTGCCTGCATGAAGTACTGCTGACCTGTCGAGATCATCAGGCCGAGCGAGGGGGACGGTGGCACGATGCCCAGTCCCAGGAAGCTGAGTCCTGACTCGAGTCCCACGGCGAATGCCAAAGTCAAGAAGCCTTGAGCCAAGACCAGCGGGCCGACGCCTCGTAACAGTGGTCCGGAGATCAGCTGCCAGCGACTACCGCCAAAAAGCTCGGCGGACTCCACGTAGAGCGCCCTTCTCAGCGACAGCACCTCTCCGTAGACCAGGCGGGCAAAGCCCGGAATGAAGACGACACCACAGATCGCCACCACCGTACTATTGCCTGCGCCATAGAGCGAAACGATCAGCATCGCGAATACTAGATTCGGGAATGCCAAAATGATCTCGACCACCCGCATCACGACCAAGTCGGTGGCACCCTGAAAATATGCCGCGAGAATGCCGAGCAGCGTCCCGATAACGGCGGATATCAGTGTTCCGGCACCACACACGATGATTTCCGTGCGCAGTCCGTAGATAAGGCGGACGAAAGTGTCTCGTCCCAGGTTGTCAGTTCCCAAGATGTGGCCCGATGTTCCCACCGGTGCGAATGCATTCGCAATATCTTGGACCAGCGGGTCCTGCTGTGCGACCAGCGGGTAGACGAAGATGAAAACCAGTAGTGCGAAAACGAAGCAACTCGTAACGAATAGCCCAGGATTCGACCGTCTCCACATTGATTGGAAGATTCCACGCATTGTGCTCAGCCCTCCACTCGGGGATCCAGCAGTCGGTAAAGCAGATCGACGATGAGATTCGCCAATACGAAGACCACCGAGAAGACGATGACGATGCCTTGCACCAGTGGATAGTCGCGACTATTGATTGCGTTGAGGAGCGTGCTTCCGATTCCCGGCCAGTTGAATACCTGCTCGATCAACACGGTCGCACCAAGCAGCGCACCGATCTGAAGCCCGGAAACCGTGATGACCGGGTTGACGGCGTTGCGGAAGACATGTCGCCGGAAGACACGTCCCGGCGCAAGACCCATGCCTCGCGCGGTACGCACCCAGTCCTCCCGCCGCACTGCGAGAATCGAGGTCCTCGTCACTCGTCCGAGCATCGCAAGGAAACCGAATGACAAAGCGAGGCTGGGTAAGAACGCGTGATAGAGGAACGGACCCACTCCTTTAGAAAGCGGGGTGAATCCCAGCGCGGGGAACCAGCCGAGACGGGTTCCGAGGTAGATGGACAAGAAGATTGCGATGACGAATCCGGGCGTTGAGACGGCGACCGACAGCAGGCCGGAAATGATCCGGTCGAGTACGCTGCCGGGCCAGTTGCCGGCCAAGATCCCGAACGTGATGCCGACAATGGCGCCGATAATGACAGCCATCACCACCAACACCACAGTATTTCCCAACGGTGCCGCGATGATCTCGGTGACCGGACTCGAATACTTGATCGAATTGCCCAGGTCACCGGTCACCAGCCGGCCGAGATAGGTCAGGTACTGCTCAAACAACGGCCTATCGAGCCCGAGTTCTTTCTCGAGCGCGGCAACGGCTGCGGGGTTAACGTCTCCGCCGCCGGCACCGCCCTGCAGAATGATCGACGCCGGGCCACCGGGGACGGCGTGCAACGCCAGGAAGACCGCCGTCACGGCACCCCAGATCGTGACGATGCCCAAACCGAGGCGAACAAGTATGTACTTCATTGTTGTGACCCTTCCGATGAGTTATCGGGCGTCGATTGCATCGGATCCGCCGACTGCGCCTCGGCCCTGATCCCTCCGGGGATCGGGGCCGAGACGCGGGTCAGTAGATGAGGTTCAGCCAGCAATACTGGCGTTTGCCAAGCTGTACACCGAGGAGTAGACGATCGGTCCGGACAGCATCTCAAATCCCTTAACATCGTCCGAGTAGGCGAATCCCACCGTGCCCTGACCCCAGGTCACGAACGGAACATCCTGAAGGTAAATCTCACCGATCTGGTTGTAGATAGCCACGCGATCCGGGCCGTCGGGAGTCTTCGCGCCTTGGGTAAGCAGATCGGAATACAGATCCTGATTGATGCCGAAGGAACGCACGAAGGAAGGACCACCGAGGAAGGCGCCAGACAGCGACGAGGGGTCGTTGATTGCGGCCGGCGGTCCACCAACCAGCAGATCGTAGTTGCCGCTATTGCCGTTCGCAATCAGGTTCGCGTAGTCGCCGGTCACCAGGTTGACGGTGATGCCGACGTCGGCCAGGTTGCTCTGAATAACCTGCGCACGCTCGGTGAATCCGAAGTACTGCGAGGTGGTGAGCAGGTCGAGGCTGAAGCCCCCATCGGGGTATCCGGCCTGGGAGAGCAACTCCTTCGCCTTGTCGATATTGCGGTCGAAGTGGTGAGCCTGTTCCTCGTTGAAGTATTCGCTGTCACTGGGAACCGGCAATCCACCGAAGGCGGTGCCATAACCGAGCGTTCCGGCCTGATTCAGCGAATTGAGGTCTATGGCGTATGCGATCGCCTGGCGCACCTCGGGAACCGCCAGCGGGCCGTCGGTGAGGTTGAATTGCAGGGTGCCGTAAAGCCCCGGCGCCTTGGCAAGGGTGACCCCATCCGCGCTTTCCAGCGACTGGTAGTCGGAGGCCGCCACGTAGTCGATGAACTGCACCTGGCCACCGAGCAATGCCTTCACGCGGGTTTGCGCGTCCGCCATGAAGGTGACGTCGATGCTCTCGAGCTTCACCGAATCGGCGTCGTAGTAGTTCGGATTGGCCTCAAGAGTGTAGGAAACACCCTTGTTGTATTCGGTTATCTTGAATGGGCCGGCACCGATCGGTACACCGTCGGCATCCACGGCCTCTTCGGGCACGATCGCCGAGAGCGGGCCGGCGAGCACCTTGGGCAGCGAGGTTTGCGGAGCGGTCAGGTTCAGCACGACGGTGCTGTCGTCCGGTGTGTCGATGGAAGCGATGTTCGCGTACGACGTCTGATCGGCGGCACCGTTATCCGGGACGGCGAGAAACTCGAAGGTCCTCTTGACGTCGGCCGAGGTCAGCGGGGCATCGGTGGAGAACTCCAGATCAGGGCGCAGCGTGAACGTATAGGTCAGCCCGTCGTCCGAAACCTGATAGTCGGACGCCAGGGCGGGCGCGACCTCGCCCTTGCCGTCATACATCAGCAGTCCCCTGCGAACCAGGGTCAGCATCTCCTTGTTGGCTGATCCCTGGTCGACACCGGTCTTGAAGCCCGGCGGCTCGGCCGACAGACCGTAGCTCAGTGTCTGGCTGGAGGTGCCTCCCCCGCCGGTCGTCTCGGTTCCCGTTGAGCAACCGGCCAATCCGGTCGTCAAGACTACGGCCGCCGCCGCAGTGAGCGCCGCGAATCGCTTGGCGCTGCCGGGTGAGAAACCAGCCAGATGCGGGCTTCGTGCAGTCAATTTCCTCATGCCGTCAGTCCTTTCTCATTTCCGTTTGGTCGAATCTTCGTGATGCTTTTGTGTACTGCCGTGACATGGAGCCCACCAGCGGACGATTGCCTCGGCAACACTGCCTGCGAAACCTGTTTCCGTAGATTCTGGCTTCATTGTTCCAAGAAATACTTCTCGGACGCCCTTTTGCTTATCTTCCCCGCCTGCAGGTCTTCTCGAATGGCTTCCGGTGATCGCTTTGCCGGGTCACCATAGCCTCCTGCACCGGCCGTTTCGATCGATGCGGAATCTCCGGATTTGAGCACTGTATAGCCGTGATCGACCGGGCGAGCCTCGTCGTTCAATTCGCAGGTGGCGGATGTGCCTGGTCCGCCACCGAACAAGCCCCAGGGCTGCGACTTCTGCCGGCTGGTGTCGAGCCAGAAATGCACATCGTCCACCTCGGCTCGTACCTTGCGCCGGATGCCCATGCCACCGCGGTACTGTCCGATGCCGCCCGAATCATCGATCAGCTCATAGGCCTCGACCGTCAGCGGGTATTCGGCTTCCAGGCTCTCGACGGGCAGATTGGAGGTATTCGTCATGTGTACCTGAACGCCGTCGAGGCCGTCCTTGTTGAACCGGGCGCCACAGCCACCGCCGATGGTCTCCAAATACACGAATTCGCGTTCACGAACGGGATCCCAACCCGAGAAATGGACGCCGGTGTTCGCGCCGTTGCTGGCTGCGGTGACCTTGGTCGGGATCGCCGGAGCCAGCGCTCCGATGATCAGGTCGACGACCCGCTGGCACGTCTCGCTGCGACCATTTACGGCGGCCGGGGCCTGGCAGTTCAAAATACTGCCAAGCGGAGCCTTGATCGTGACCGGACGATACAGACCGGCGTTCGGCATGATGTCGGGGTCGATCAACGTCTTCAACGTGTAATAGCAGGCTGCATAAAGTCCTGTCCACACCACATTGACACTTGCTCTCACCTGCGGTGGAGCGCCGTCGAAATTGAAAGTGATCTCCTCCCCGGCAACCGTGACAGCGATCTTCAATTCGAGTTCTTCGTCTAATTCTGGGCAATCGAACGTGTCGGTGAAGGTGAAGCGGCCATCCGGGAAATCCTTGATGGCGGCCCGGGTACGCCGCTCGGTGTAATCGAGCAATTCGGTCGCCACATCGACCATCGTTTGGCGCCCATAACGCTCACACAATTCCAGATAACGCTGAATTGCGGTGTGCAGCGCGGCCTGCTGAGCCCTGAGATCGGCACGACGCTCGTCCGGAATCTGACAGTTCAGCAGGATCACTTCGAGGAGTTCTTGCTGTAGTACTCCCCGGCGCACCAGGTGCACGGTGGGGATTCGGATGGCCTCCTGGAAGATATGCGCGTGCCCGCGATCGCCGAAATCTGCGTGGTGGGCCAGAGTGGCCGTCCATGCTGTCAGCCGGTCGCCCACGAAGATCGGGGCGGCGAGCACGATATCGGGCAGATGCGAGCCACCGCCGGTGTAGGGATCGTTGCCAATGAAGACATCTCCCTCGACTATGTCATCGTCGGGGATCCGCTCCCGGATGGCGGCGATCACACCCATCAGCGAACCGAGATGCAGCGGAGATCCACCCTCGTCCTGGGCGATCGCCTCGCCTTTGGCGTTGAAAAGGCTCGCCGTGCAATCGCGGCGTTCCTTGATATTCGGCGAGAACGCGGCCTTCACCAGCGTCTCGCTCATCTCTTCGACAATGCTGGACAGCGCGGAAGAGATCACTTCCACCAGAATCGGGTCCTGAGCCGATACCTCGGTCATTGCTGAGCTCCGATCTCAATTACAAGATTGCGGTATTCGTCGATCTCGCAGGCGTCCCCGGGCAGCAGGACGGTCGTGGTATCCATCTGCTCGACTATGGCCGGCCCCGCCAGCCGATTGCCCGGAAGCAGTTTCCCTCGCTCGTATACCGGGCATTTCCGGAACCCGAATTCGGTGCTCAAGAAGACTTCGCGTTCGCCGACAAGTGCCGGATCTGACGACTCTCCATCGACCTCGGACTTAACCAACTCAAGACGATCCGCCTCACCGACGGCCTGAACACGGAAGGTCACGACCTCGATCGGATCGTTATCCGCATGGAATCCGTAAACCCGCTCGTGCGCCTTATGGAAGGACTCCACAACCTGGGCCAACGTCGTGGTCTCGAGCCCGTGCTCACCTTCGATGTCGATGGGCAGCTCGAAGTTCTGCCCGCGATAACGCATCTCCAGGCGGCGGACGAGACTCTGTTCATCAACGGGTGTTCCCTCGGCAGCGAACCAGACAGCGGCTTGTTCTTCGAGTTCTTCAAGCACCTGCGCGATCGCAGTTGGATCATCCTGGTCGAGCGCAGTCATCTGGGTGCGCATGAAATCAGTGCGCACATCGGTCATCAACAGACCCATTGCCGATTGGGCTCCAGGAATCTCTGGTATCACCACCTTCGAGATGCTCAGCTCGCGCGCCAGCCGCGAGGCGTGCAGTGGGCCGGCGCCCCCGAAGGGCACCAGCGCATAGTCGCGCGGGTCGTAGCCGCGCTGCACCGACACGACCCGGATGGCCCTGGCCATGTTCGCGGTGACCACCCGCAGAATGCCGAGTGCTGCCTCATAGACCTCCAGGCCGAGCGGGTCTCCAACACGCTTCACAGCGGCAACAGCCGCTTCCTCGCTGATCTTCATCTGGCCATTGAGGAGGTATTCGGGGTTGAGCATATGGAGCACGACGTTCGCATCGGTCACGGTCGGCTCCCAGCCGTTGCCGTAAGCCGCCGGCCCCGGGTATGCGCCCGCCGATTGCGGCCCGACACGCAGATGCTTTCCGGAGTCGATCCAGGCGATCGATCCACCGCCGGCACCCACGGTATGAATGTCGAGCATTGGCGAGCGGATCGGGCGTCCATCAAGCTCCATGCCGGAGGTGACGTGCGGCTCACCGTGCTGCACCAATGAGATGTCGGACGATGTGCCGCCCATATCGAACGTGATGATGTCGGGGTACCCGGCCGACGAACAGATATCGGACGCACCCACCACACCTGTGCTCGGGCCGGAAAGGACCAGCCGGACGGGCACCTCTTCGGCCATACCGAATGGAATGACCCCACCGTTCGACTGGGTGACCTGCGGCTCGGTCTTCAGCCCGAGATCAACCAATGTGCGGCGCAGCCTGGAGAGATATCCGTAGACGACAGGACCTGCGTAGGCATTGGTTACCACGGTCGAGAGTCGTTCGTATTCGCGGAATTCCGGCAGCACGACCGACGATAGCGAGACATATGCCTCGGGGAATTCCTCGGCGATCAACTCTGCGACTCGACGTTCATGAGTCGGGTCTAGGTAGCTGTAGAGAAAGCAGACCGCGATCGCGTTCACATGCGCGTCGCGCAGTTCGCGGATCTTCTCGCGGGTCTCGTCCTCATCGAGCGGGGCAATGACCGTACCGTCATAGCGCAACCGTTCGGTCACCTCGAGACGAAGATGCCTGGGCACCAACGGGATCGGCTTATCGGCCTGCGGGTCGTACATGTCGGGGCGGCGTCCGCGTCCGAGCTCGAGCAGATCACGGAATCCCTTGGTTGTGATCAGGCCGGTTGGCACACCGGTGTTGGTCAGCAGCGTGTTGGTGCCGACCGTGGTGCCGTGTGCGAAGTAAGTGATGTCGCCGATCTGGCGGTCGTCCAGCTTGCCGAGCAGTTCGGTGACGCCTTGGACGATGGCCCGGCCGGGGTCGTCCGGTGTGCTTGAGACCTTGTGCACATGCACACGACCGGTGTGGTCGTCGTATGCGCAGACGTCTGTGAAGGTGCCACCGGTGTCAACACCGAATCGCAATCCCATCAGTTAACTCCCTGTTTCACCGGCGCGCCCTGATCGGGTGCGCCGTGTCCGAATGCTCCCCAAACGGTGATAACTCGTGCTGATGCCGCGCTTGCCTTGGCCATTGCCGGTGTCTCGTCCGCGCCATCGGCGAGCGAAACGATCAGGGACGCCAGATAGGCGTCGCCGGCGGCCAGCGTGTCGACGACGGTGACGTGGTCGGCGCTTTGGTGCCAGCGCTGCTGGCCCGACCACAGGGTCGCACCATCGGCTCCTTGGGTGATCAGCACGTAGTGTGCCCCGGCCTCAAGCGCCGCTTGCGCCACTTGCTCGAGGCCCGCCTCGTCCAGATGTGAGCCGGAAAACGCCGCCAGCCACAGCCCCGGCACCTTGGCGATCGACGCCGGCGAGTAGTTGCGTCCGTAGTCATAGGCGACCGTGCAGCCGGCCTCGACCAGCCTCAGGACTTGGTCTTCCCAGCGCTGCGAATAGGCTGTGTGGACGATGTCGTACCCCTTGGCCAGCGCGACGGCTCGCTGGTCCAGGTCGAACAGCGATACTCCCTTGTCGGAGCCGAGAAACTCGCGGTCGCCGTCGATCAACTCGACCAACGCGTAGGCATTGTCGCCGTGCTCGACGACGACGTGGGAAGTGTCGACCCCTTCGGCCTGCAACGCCGCCAACACCAACTGGCCGGCCGCGTCATCGCCGAGAATTCCTGCATAAGCGGCCTCGGCTCCCCCGCGGGCAGCGAAGACCGCAACATTGACGCAGTTGCCTCCGGGGTACATGGTGCCCCGGTCGAGATAGCGATCGACGACATTGTCGCCAATGCACAGCAGTCGCATCAGTAGGCCACTTTGTACATATAGCGGCG
>NZ_JAVTWX010000047.1:5961-13155 GCF_032229645.1 Brooklawnia sp. | reverse complement strand
GCCGTAGATCTTCTGGAACTCGCTCTCCTCGGTCTTGGCCGTGCCGGTCATGCCCGCGAGCTTGTCATACATGCGGAAGTGGTTCTGCAAGGTGATCGTGGCGAGCGTCTGGTACTCGTCCTTGATCGCGACGGCTTCCTTGGCTTCGAGCGCCTGGTGCAGGCCTTCGTTGTAGCGGCGTCCGATCAGCGTGCGTCCGGTGTGCTCGTCGACGATCAGCACCTCGCCCTGGGCGACCACGTAGTCGCGGTCGCGGTGGAAGAGTTCCTTGGCCCGGATCGAATTGTTCAGGTATCCGATCAGCGGAGTGTTCGCGCTCTCGTAGAGGTTCTCGACGCCGAGCACATCCTCGGTGGTCTCGATTCCGTGCGACAGCACCGCGATGGTGCGCTTCTTCTCGTCGACCTCATAGTCGACGTCGCGCTGCAACCGGGTGGCGAGCCTGGAGAAGACCGGGTACCACTGCTTGTTCTCGGTGGCCGGACCCGAAATGATGAGCGGGGTACGGGCCTCATCGACGAGAATCGAGTCGACCTCGTCGACGATCGCATAGTGATGGCCCCGCTGGACCAGATCATCGGGGCTGAGCGCCATATTGTCGCGCAGATAGTCGAAGCCGAACTCGTTGTTCGTGCCGTAAGTGATGTCTTTGCCGTAGGCGACACGGCGCTGGGCTGGGGTCATCTGAGACAAGATGACACCGACATCGAGCCCGAGGAAGTGGTGCACGCGGCCCATCTGCTCCGACTGGTACTGGGCCAGGTAGTCGTTGACGGTGACCACATGCACGCCCTCGCCGCTCAGAGCGTTCAGGTAGCTGGGCATCAGGGCGACGATGGTCTTGCCTTCACCGGTCTTCATCTCGGCGATATTGGCCTCGTGCAACGCGATGCCGCCCACGAGTTGCACGTCGAACGGACGCTTGCCGAGCACCCGGCTGGAGGCCTCCCGCACCGTCGCGAATGCTTCGGGAAGCAACTGGTCGAGGCTCTCCCCGTTGTCGAGGCGCTGCTTGAAATCAGCGGTCTGCGCGCGCAACTCGTCGTCTTCCATCGCGACGAAGTCGTCCTCAATGTGGTTGATCTGCTGAGCGAGCTTCTGCATTCGCTTCAGCGTGCGTCCCTCACCAACACTGAGCAGGCGGTCCATGAAACCCACGGGATACGTCCTTTGCTGATTCCTCGCCGCTGGACGCACCGGTTGCGCGCCTGTGACAGCAGCGTCCACCAGTGTAGTTCGTGCTGACTGCCCCTCACACCTCGACTGAAGACCCCTCAAGTCAATTGCCGCGCGTGTTGATTTCGTCAGCTGCTAACCATGGCGAACCAAAGATCGGGGACGCCGCCCATCGACAGCGTCCCCGATCCTGGTCGAGTGCCGGACCGGCGGGTTCTCCTGGTCGCCGGTTTGGAGGGTCGTCAGTTCTGGGCGTCCATCATCAGATGGATGACGCCGTAGTCGTAGGCCTTGCGCCGGTAGACCACGCTCGGCTCGGCGGTCTCGGCATCGACGTACAAGAAGAAGTCGTGACCGACCAGCTCCATCTCGTCCAACGCCTGGGCCAGGGTCAGGGGGACGGTCGTGAACCGCTTCTCGCGCACCACCAGCGGGCCGTCTCCGGTGACTTCGAGTCCACCGGCGACCTTGCGGGTTGCAACTTGCTCATCGAGGCTCTCTTCGAGCGCCAGCGGCGGCAGATTGAACTCGTCCAGATCCTTCGCTCCACGCAAACCTCGGTGCCGCTTGCGTCGATCGGCGGCCTTGCGTAACTGTGCTTTGAGTTTCTCTTCCGCTCGGTCGAAAGCAATCATTTTGTCAGAAGCGTTGGCGCCGGCCCGGATGACCGGTCCCTTGCCTCGCAGTGTGATCTCGCAACGGATCTCGCCGTCCGGGTCACCCTTGGATTCGGCCTG
This sequence comes from Brooklawnia sp., assembly GCF_032229645.1. NCBI lineage: Bacteria > Bacillati > Actinomycetota > Actinomycetes > Propionibacteriales > Propionibacteriaceae > Brooklawnia > Brooklawnia sp. Next base: position 11,242 of record NZ_JAVTWX010000047.1, on the reverse strand, counting down.
AGTGAACTCGACCTCGGCCCGAATCACGCGATCGCGGAGTTTCTCGACAGTCGCAGTCAGTTCCTCGGTGACCTGCTCACGGGTTCCATCGGAGATGGTCAGATGCCTGCCGGTGATGCTGACGTCCATGATCATTCCTTCCTTGTGCGGACTGGCTGTTGCCAGCCAGCCGTTCGGCAGCCAAAACTGCCGGGGCGGAAAATACGTGGCACGACCCACCAGAAACGCCCTCCGAAGCCTTTCAGCTCCCTCGTTGACGTTCCAACAGATCGTGCCATACACCAACGTTACTCATCTGACTGGTCGGTGGCGCCTAAACCGGCAGTTGCGTATCTGGGGGTGTCGCAGATCACCGCTGCACCTTGGACGAAGCACCCTGCCGCACGCAGTGCCCGAACCGCCTCGACCATCGTGGCACCCGTGGTGACTACGTCATCTGTCACGATCAGCGGCACCGACGAAGCACCCAGGGCCACCATCGTGTCGCACTGCGAGCCCAGCCGATCGTCCCGGCCGCGGCCCACCTGATCGTCCGCAGCACGCGCCCGCTTCAGTAGCGGGACGACCCCGATACCGAGCCTGCGTCCGGCAGCGTTGGCCAGCGCGCGGGAGTGATCATAGCCCCGCCTGCGCACGGCAGCCCGATCGGAGGGCACCGGGACGAGCACCGCCTTCGAGTTGCTGTCGCGCTCAATCGCGTCGATGGCCCCGGCGAGTAGTCCTCCCAGTACTCCCGCCAGTTGCCAGGCACCGTCGTCCTTGTGGGCGATGACCATCGAGGACAGCGGTTCGCGATACCAGCCGCCGGCCACCACCTGCGGGCCCGGCGGCCAGTCCGGGCGCACCACGGAATGCGGCGCGGCGGGCAACTGCTCGCGGCAGGTGTCGCACAGGCCCCAGCCACAGGCATGGCAGCCTGGGCAGCTGGACCCGAGCGCAAGATCGGCGGCAGCATCCCAGAGCCGGCGTAGCGTCATCGATGAAATCGGCATGCCGGAAGTATTGGTAACCCGCGCCCGAATCGGTCAAATCGCCTTGCTGCTGTGGACAGTCTCGGCGGGTTAAGAACCCTCCCGGAAAGCCCCGCTAGCTCGGATACGCCACATCGGTGACGTCGTCGAGCAGCCCCTGCCAGCGGTATTGAGCTTCGTAGCGCAACGCCAGATCTGTGACGGTCAGAACAGCGGCGGTGACGGTGCCGTCCAGCGGCATCGCCGTCACAGCGACCACATCGGCACCGTAGAGCGGGCCCTGCGAGGTGACCTGAGCAGCATCGATATCCACCGAATAGACGCTGAACTGCGAGTCGCCCTCCCCCGCACCCAAGACCATCATCTTTCCGGACGACGAGAACGCCACATCCCGCAAGCTGGTGAGCTGACCCGATGCCGTGTTGAGCGGCAACTCCCGCCAGCCGTCGATGACCAGCTGGTCGCTGCCCCGCAGCCGCAGCATTCCAAGCTGCTGGGTCTGCCCGGTGTCCACGATCACCGCCATCCGGGCCGAATCGGGTGAGATCCGGAAGCTGAGCACCCTGCTCGACCCGAACTCCGGAATCGGTACCACGAGCGGCTCATCCTCGCCCGACGCGACGACGGCCACCACCCCGTCGGCGGTGTTGTCCAGCGTCCACAGCCTCTCGTCGGCGTCGAACTGCGGCTTCGTCAGCATCGTGCCCTCGTAGGTCGCCACCGGTTCGCCATCGCCGGTGGACGCGCGGTACAAACCAGTGCGGTCGGCATTGACCACAGCCACCTCGGTGCCCTGCCACGAAACCGCCAACCACGCGGGGTCCTGATCCCAGCCCGAGCCCAGGGCTCCCGGAAGCCTGATCTGCGCCGCTCCGACGGTCTCGGGGAGCTTGATGATCGCCGAATCTTGGATCGCATAGAGATCGCGCGGGGCGCGCGTGCGTTCCGGATCGTACTGGGACAGCTCACTGAAGCGCAGAATGCCGTTGTCGTCCGCACCGCGAATGGCCAGCGACCGGTTGTTTACGTTGATCTGCAGACCGTCGATCGAGCCGAAATGAGACAGTGTGAAAAGCAGTTGGGCTGCGGCCTGCAGCCGCTGGTCGGCGCTGAGCGCCTCGATCTGCTCGCTCAACGCCAGATGTGCGATGCCGTCATCGCCCACCCAGGTGCCGCTTGAGGTCACACCGTCGGGCAGCGCATTGAAGACCGCCGGACGCAGCCAGCTGCCGGGCCCGCGGATGACCGCCCGCACCAGGGCATCGGGCGCCGTGGCGCTGAACTCGTTCTGCCTCAAGAAGACCTGCTGGGGCACCAGCCGGTCGCCGGGCAGGTTGAGGAAATACACCGGCACGGCCTGAAATGCTTGTTGGAAGCGCTGCCGAGACATCAGAATGCCGGCACCCGGGTTGCTGATGCGCCACTGGTCGTCGACCCTTGTCAGCTCGAAGTTGTGGCTGTACTCGGTGTCGCGCGCCGCCGTGAAGATGTGATCCTCGTCGAGTCTGCCCACCAGCGGCGCCCGCACCACAGCTGACCCGTCGGCGGTGATCACCCGCGATTGCCCGGAAGCGTCATAGACATCAATGCCTGCTTCGGGACGCCAGGCGGCGGCGGCCTGGTCGGTGAGGTATTGCCGGGCCACCGCGTAGCCGTCGGCGGGCGACTCGGAGGCCGCCAAGAAGCCGTCCAAGATCGCCTCGGCGCCGGCGCCCGGATCCGGGGGTTGCGCGGCGACATCGATACCCGCAGTACGCTCATCGCTGCTGACATCGCCGACGGTCTCAATGGGTCCCGAGGTCGGGAAGCGACTGCACCCTCCCAGGACGAGACTCAGCACCACGATCAGCCAGACAGTGATCCTGCGGGGGTTCATGATTGCGTCCCATCGTGAGGTTCGGGTCTGCCCACGTCGAGCGCTGCTGGTGGCCGGTCGTCCGCCTGCTCGTCCGGTTGCAACGGCAGCGGCGAACAATCCAGGACGATCTGCTGGTTGCGCGGCAGCGTCAGCCTGAACTGTGCGCCTTCACCCGGGCGTCCCCAGGCTTCCAGCCAGCCATGGTGTAGCCGGGCATCCTCCAGCGAGATGGCCAACCCGAGCCCGGTACCACCCACGACCCGGTTGCGGCTCTCGTCCGCCCGCCAGAACCGCAGGAAGACCTGATCGGCTTGTTCCGGCTCGAATCCGACGCCGTGGTCGCGCACGGTCAGCGCGACCGCGCGAGAATCGCCGGCCACGGTAAGCACGATCGGCCGACGTTCGCCATGGTTGATCGCATTGGTCAGCAGGTTGCGAACGATGCGCTGCACTCGCCGGGCGTCCGCCTCGACCACGCTGAGGCCGCCGCGCCGCAGCACCAGCTCGGAGCCCGCCGCCGAAGCCATCGCCTGCTGGGCGTGTATCTCGGCCTCCACCAGGTCACCGAGGTCGACATCGTCGATGGCCAGCAGCGCAGCACCCGCATCGAAGCGCGAGATCTCCAGCAGGTCGCCGAGCATCGATTCGAATCGTTCTTCCTGGTCATGCAGTAGTTCGACGCTTCGCGCCAGTTCGGGAGTGAAGTTCTCCCGGGAGTCGTGCAGCACCTCGGTGGCCATTCGCATAGTGGTCAACGGAGTACGAAGTTCGTGACTGACATCGGAGACGAACTGTTGCTGAACCAGCGAGAGATCTTCCAGCTGGCCGATCTGGCGCTGCAGTTCGGCTGCCATGTTGTTCATGGAGGTGGCCAGGCTGGCCATCTCGTCGGTGCCCTTGACATCCATCCGCTGGTCGAGATTGCCGCTGGCGATTCGTCCGGCGATCTCGCCGGCGCTGCGCAATGGCTTGGTGATCTCGCGTGCGACCAGGTAGCTGATGATGCCCAGGCAGATCATCAGCATGACCCCTGTCGACGCCAGATCGCGCTGGAGCATCTGGAGAGTCTGCTGTTCGGTGCTGGCCGGGAAGATGAAGTATGCGGGAAACGTCTGCCCGGAAGGGGCATAGAGATGCCCGCCGACCACGACCGCCGGCTCCGAGGTGCCGTCGCTGTAGCGGACCTGGGTCAACGTCACGTACAGGCTTCTGGATTCGTCGTCCAGGGTTGCGCGCAAAGCATCGGGGACGCTGGAAGATTCCAGACCGCGCGACATGAAGGCGCTCGATGACGATTCGATCATCACGCTGAACTGGCTCGGTTGGCTGCCGATCTCGCTGGCCAGCTGGCCGAGCCGTTCCAGCAGCGAGTTGGTGGCCAGGTCGGTGTCGTCCAACTGCACCTGCATTCGGCGCAGCGCACTGTTCGCCTCGACGACCGACGCCTGCTTCTTCGCGTCCACCAGGTCATTGGTCGCCTGGTTGAGGAAGACCCAGCCACCAAGCAGCAGGACGAAGACCGACGCTACGCAGGTCATCACGATCACTCGCAGCGGCAGCGACGAACCCCAAACGACGCGGACGAGACGAACGATCCTGACGTACCAGCGCGGCGGCCGCCCAGCCATCATCAGTCGTCGCCTGCGGCCTGCTCACCGGCGCGGTAGCCGACGCCGCGAACGGTGACGACGATCTCCGGGTGTTCGGGGTCGTGCTCGACCTTGGAGCGCAGCCGCTGCACGTGAACATTGACCAGTCTGGTGTCGGCGGCATGCCGGTATCCCCAGACCTCTTCCAGCAGGGCTTCGCGGGTCAGTACTTGCTTGGGACGCTTCGCCAACGCGACCAGCAGATCGAACTCGAGCGGGGTGAGGTTGATGGGCTGACCATCTCGGGTCACCTGATGACTCAGCGTCGAGATCGTCAGGTCGCCGATGCGCAGCGATTCGGCGGCGGGAGGCTCGGTGGGCGCGTTCGCGCGCAACCTGGTGCGGACGCGAGCGACGAGCTCCTTGGTCTTGAAGGGTTTGGAGACGTAGTCGTCGGCACCTTCTTCGAGGCCGCGGACGATGTCGGTGGTGTCGGTGCGGGCGGTCAGCATGATGATCGGCACACCCGACAGTTCCCTCAGCTGCCGGCAGACCCGAATACCGTCCATGCGGGGCAGCATCACGTCGAGCAGCACGAGCGACGGCTGGTATTGCAGAAATGCACTGATTGCCTGGTCCCCGGTCGCGCACCATTCGGTGTCGAAACCTTCTTGACGCAGGACGATCTGAAGCATTTCGGCGAGCGCGGCATCGTCGTCGACCACCAGAATCTTGTGTTGATTGCCCATCGGGCCCGCAGAAGTGCTCATGCCCCCTCGTTGCAGTTCGGTTGCCTGCCATCCTAGCCAGCCGGGCGGCCGCCGATGTGCAGCTGCTTGGGGGTGTGCCCGGTTTGTGTACTT
>NZ_JAVTWX010000047.1:0-5861 GCF_032229645.1 Brooklawnia sp. | reverse complement strand
AGCCGGGCGGCCGCCGATGTGCAGCTGCTTGGGGGTGTGCCCGGTTTGTGTACTTATCTGCTCCAGCCTACCTGGGGCCTGACGAGGGTCCCTGTGGCCCGACGAGGGTCCCTAGTTGAGTTCGGGATCCTTCGGCCAGGTTGACAGCAACGCAGGCGTGCCGCCGTGTCTGCGCAGCACCCGGCGCCATAGGCCCGCGGGGTCGGCGGTGAAGATGTCCTCGTCGCGGCTGGGCATCCGGAACCAGGCTCCGCGCGCGAGCTCCTCGTCCAGCTGACCGGGCGCCCAACCGGAGTAGCCGGCGAAGATGCGCAGGTCGGTGTATCCGCCGCTGGCCAACTCCACAGGAGTGTCTAGGTGCAGCAGACCGATGTCGTTGATCACCGGACGCCAGCCCGGCGGCTCCTCGGTCGGGTCCTGCAGTTTCGCCACGCAGACCGCCCCTTGGGGCGAGACCGGACCGCCCGCGAAGAGGACGCGCGGCGGAGCGACCAGCGTCTGCCACTCCGGCAGCACAGAGTCGAGCGGGGTGGTGGCGAGCTTGTTGAGGGTGACACCCAGCGCACCGTCATGGTCGCAGTCGAGCAGCAGCACCACGGATTGATCGAAGAATTCGTCGCTGCCGCCCGATGTGGACACCAGTAGCTCTCCGGCACTGGGCGGTTCAGCGGGCATCACAGTTCGATTCTCGCATCAAAGACCACACCTGGCCGGATGTTTGAACGATGAACTGATCCATCTTCGCGGCCCGCTAACCCGTGCACCAATCGTCCGACCAGCATGCCTCGCCACAGCGTTCTTAGGGCCCTCAAAGGGCGAGAATCACCAAGGGGCACTCTCAACCGGCGATACCGGTGAAGCGGCGATGCCAGACGCCCAGCAATTCGACGAGCACCATGCCGATCGTCACGATCCCTGCCACCAGCAGGGCAAGCGGTTGTGGCAGCCAGTCCAGCAAGAAGAACTCGCGGACGACAGGGACCGCCCATGCCAGTCCCAGCCCGGCGTACATCGCGAGCACGATGAACAGCCTGAACGGATGGAATGGCCGGGCAAGCACCGCAAGGACCCACAGCGCGATGCCCGCGAGGACCAGCACCGAAGCCGATTGCAGTTGCATCTCGGTGACCGCACCCAGCCGGCTCGCGGCTATCTGCAATGCGACAAGCCCGGACGCCACGATCAGCCCGGAGGGTATCGAAAACAGCAGGGCGCGCTTCAAGAATCCGGAGTGGTAGCGCGCAGAGTTCGGCATCAGGGCGAGGAAGAAGGCGGGGACTCCGATCGTCAGGGCGTTGGTGACCGAGAGTTGGCGCGGCAAGAACGGGAACGACCAGGCCACCACGCCGAAGATCATCGCGATCACCACCGCGTAGACCGTCTTCGTCAAGAAGAGCTTGGATACCCGCTCGATGTTGGCGATCACCCTGCGTCCTTCGGCGACCACGCCGGGCATCCGCTCGAAACGTCCGTCGAGCAGCACCAGGCGGGCTACGGCCTTGGTCGCCTGAGCGGCGGTATCCATCGCGATTCCCAGGTCCGATTCCTTGATCGCCAGGGCATCGTTGACACCGTCGCCGGTCATCGCCACCACATGACCCCGGTGCTGCAGTGCGCGCACGATCGACCGCTTCTGGGTGGGCGTCACCCGTCCGAATACCCGCTCCCGCCCAAGAACGCCGCCAAGCTCATCGATGTCGTCGGGAAGGTCGCGTGCGTCGTAGCCCTGCCCGCAACGCAGGCCGACCTGCCTGGCAACAGCCGCCACTGTGCCCGGTTCGTCGCCCGAGATCACCAGCACCTCGACGCCCTGGTCGGCAAAGTAGCCAAGCGTGTCGGCGGCGTCCGGACGCACCTGCTCGCGGAACGTGAGAAGTGCCGCGGGCAACAGTCCCGCGGGAAGCACCGGCTGCTCCCCGTAGTCGCCCGCCTGGCTGCTGCGCGCCAGCACCAGCGTCCGCAGCCCGGACGCGGCCAATTCCCCAGCGCGGGCGAGCGCGATCCGCGACGAGATGTGGTGGGCGCCGTCGAGCACGAACTCCGGGGCGCCGAGCACCCAGTTGCCGCTGCTGGCGCTGTCCCCGCCAATGACCATGGCGCTCCACTTGCGCTCCGAATCGAAGGGAATCGTGTCCACGACAGGCAGCGCCTGACCGGTGCCGAACGGTCTGGCAAGGCAGCGCGCGGTGGCGTTCGCGTCCGGCGCCTCGCTCATTCGGCCGAGCACCGCTCGCCAGCCGCTCACCTCGCCTGTCGGATATGCGTCGGCGAAGACGATCTCCCCGGTGGTCAGCGTGCCGGTCTTGTCGACGCACAGCACATCGACACGCGCCAGGCCTTCTACCGCCGGCAGCTCTTGCACCAGCACCTGACGCCGCGCGAGCGTCACACCGCTCACCGCGAACGCGATGCTGGTCATCAGGACGAGTCCCAGCGGGATCATCGCCACCACTGCGGCGACCGCCCCCACGAGCGCATCGCGCCACGCCCCGCTGGCCACGGCCGCGTCCCAGCCGCCGTGCGAGCGTATCTGGCCGTACGCCACGATCAGGACGACCGGTGCCAGCGCCCAGGTGATCCACCTGAGCAATCGGTCGATGCTGCTGCGCAGTTCGGAGTGGACGAGCGAGAATCTGCGCGCCTCGGCCGTCAGCCCGGCAGCATACGAATCCGCTCCGACCCTGATCACCTGCCCGAGTCCGGAGCCGGCCACGATCAGAGACCCCGAAAGCACCTCATCGTCCGGGTGCTTGCGGACTGGTTCCGATTCGCCGCTCAGCAGCGACTCGTCGACCTCCAATCCACCCCCTCCGCTGGCGGCGACCTGCGTCACGCGGGCGTCCGCGGTCACCTGATCGCCGCTGCGCAGCACGAGCAGGTCGCCCAGCACCACATCCTCCAGCGCGATCTCGTGATCGACACCGTCGCGCCGCACCCGGGCCGTCGGTGCGTTGAGCACCGCGAGCCGATCGAGCACCCGCTTGGCACTGGATTCCTGAACGACACCGATCACCGTGTTCAGCAGCGCCGGAAGCGCAAAGAGGGCATCCTGCCAGCGCCCGAGCAGCAGCAGGATCACCGCTGAGGCAAGCATGATGGCATTGAACAACGTGAAGACGTTCGCACTCAGGATCTGCTGCAGCGAGCGGCTCGAGCCGTCCGGCATCTGATTGCCCTGGCCTGCTTCGAGCAGCCGGCTCGCCTCCAGTTCGGTCAGCCCCGTCTCACCCACGCCGGTGGCCACTGCCTGCGCGAGATGCTCCCCCTCGGGTGTCGAAGTCTCTCGTGACGGGTCTTGGCGCTGATCGTGGTCAGCGGTTGCCTCCCGGCATGCCCCAGGCCTCGAACTCGGCAAGCCCCGCCCGCTCCGTACTAGCCGAAACCGACGTAACGTCAAGCCGAACACTGGTGACCGCACGCGCCGGGAACGTAATCGTGGTCGCCGAACCATCATTCGCCAATGATGTCACCGGCACCGAACTACCATCCGAAAACACCAGCGTCCCACCAGTGATCTGATCGTTACCGTTCGGACGATCAAACAAAACAACCCTGCTCAACGTCACCGGACCATCCCAGGTCAGCCTCACCCACGCTCCGACACCATCACCATCACTCGACCACTCATTGCTCCACGAACCCGGATAGCCGTCCACCACACCATCAATCGCCTTGACGCCCTCCTGGCCCGCAACCTCCGACGACTGAGTCACCCTCACACCGGATTGTCTGGCCACATTCGTGGGCGTCCAAGAATCGTCGCCCACGGAGACATTCACCGAATCCGTCGACGATTCCCGGCCGTCCGAAACAGCCAACTCGAACACATAGTCACCGCTCTGAACCGGAGTGAATGAAGGCGCGGCCGTGTCAGCACCACTCAACTCCACCGCAGGACCGGCAGTCTGCGTCCACGCATAGGTCAACGAATCCGCGGCATCAGGATCGCTGGACGCCGAGCCGTCCAGTCTCACGAGGGTTCCAACGGCATCGGACGAATCCGCTCCCGCGTTGGCGACCGGTGGCCGATTGGCGGCGGATCCTCCCGGCGTACCCCAGGCCTCAAACTCGGCAAGACCCGCCCGCTCCGTACTAGCCGAAACCGAGCTGACGTCAAGCCGAACACTGGTGACCGCACGCGCCGGGAACGTAATCGTGGTCGCCGAACCATCATTCGCCAATGATGTCACCGGCACCGAACTACCATCCGAAAACACCAGCGTCCCACCAGTGATCTGATCGTTACCGTTCGGACGATCAAACAAAACAACCCTGCTCAACGTCACCGGACCATCCCAGGTCAGCCTCACCCACGCTCCGACACCATCACCATCACTCGACCACTCATTGCTCCACGAACCCGGATAGCCGTCCACCACACCATCAATCGCCTTGACGCCCTCCTGGCCCGCAACCTCCGACGACTGAGTCACCCTCACACCGGATTGTCTGGCCACATTCGTCAGCGGCGCGGCGGCCACTGTCACCGTGACGGAATCCGTGGACGTTGCCTGACCGTCCGAAACGGTCAACTCGAAGGCATAATCGCCGGCCTCGATGGCAGCGAACGACGGCGCAGCAGTATCAGCATCACTCAACTCCACCGCAGGACCGGCAATCTGCGTCCACGAGTACGAGAGATCGTCGAGTCCTGATGAGCCGTTGCCGTCGAGGCTCACGCTCGTACCGGCGGTCACCGTTCGGTCGATGCCTGCGTTCGCAGCCACCGGACTGCCGTCGGTCGCGATGACATATTGGCGATGGAACCAACCGGTGTTCCAGTAGCCGTCCCAGTCGATCGCGATGTCGTGTTCGGCGTAGGTGGCGAAGGCACTGATCTTCCGGTCGAGGTCGTCACCGAAAACGTTCTGCGGCCAGTTCTCGTCGAGCATGAAATCGCCGTAACCGAGGTAGCTGCCAAGAATGTGGTCGCGTGAATACGCGTCCGAGGCGTCGCGTGTCAGATATGCGACCGCGTGATGATCGTAGTGATCTCCATCGTTGCCGTAAGCCGTCAGATAGTCCTGGGCGCGCACCCAGGTGCTCTCCTGGTCACGTATCGCATCAAGCAGAGCGTCGCGCAGCGTGTCGGCGGTGTACGAGGCGCTGCCGTCGACAGCTGAGATGGTCGGGATGGCGCCGTTGAGCAGCCGGTAGAGACTCTGGTACCCGCGCGCGGCCGAGCCGGTGCCAAGCGGGAAGCCGTCGGGCAGTCGCATGAACACGACGGAGACATTCGGGGAGGCGTCCAGGGTGCGTAGCCGCACAGGATTACCGGCCAGCGAAACCTCACCGGTCGTCCAGCTGTCGGCCACACCTGCCATCTGCGCCAAGGCCGCTTCGGAGCCTCGCTCACGAGACAGCCAGTACTCCTCCACATCGCCGCTGTCGCCGGCCGTGACATAGACCGTCCGGACGCAGCGTCCTTCGTCGATGTCGTGCAGCAGATCGGGGCTTTGGAAGAGCAGGTCATCGTCCTCGTGTGCGACGATCTGAACCGCTCCGCCGGAGCAATCGACACCTTCTGCGGCGGATGCCTGGGGCGCAGCAAGCACGCCCAGCGACGAGACCAGGACCGTGGTGGCAGACAACAATGCCAGACGGCGAGCATACGACTTTTGTTGGACTGTTCGACTCAAGATGAACTTTCGGCCTGAAGAAGCGGATGCGCATAGCGGACAGCTGCCACCTTTGGAATACGACTCAAGGATGGCTACTACAGGCCGGGAGTCTAGCATCGGGCCAGTCGTGTCGCCAAACACTAGGCAGAACAGCAACGGAGCAGCGCTAACGAACAGCGCCAGCTAACAGCAGCGTCACAGACGCGACAGAACACCAGAACCTCGCTCAGCAAGTCGCTG
>NZ_JAVTWX010000046.1:9292-77620 GCF_032229645.1 Brooklawnia sp. | reverse complement strand
GGTCATCGCCTGGGTGATCTCGTCGGGCAGCGAGACGGTCATGGTGATCGATTCGATCGCCAGGCCGAACTCGTCGTCCACTCGCAAGGCGACGACATCGCGCAACTTGCCTGAAAGCTCGGTCTGGTGCGACTGCAGGTCGATGGCACCCACCCCGGTTCCGAGGACGAGTTCGGACAGCGCCTGACTGATCTCGCGCCGGATCAACTCGGTGATCTCGTCGATGTCGACCGATGAATCGGTGCCGATGACCCTGCGCAGGAAGATCACGGGGTCTTGGACGCGAACCACGCACAGCCCGTTTGCGCGCATCTGGACCATGCCGAAATCGGGATCGCGCAACGTGATCGGAGTCGGGGTACCCCAGCGTAGGTCGGTGACCGGCCGGGTGTTGACGAAATAGACCTCAGAACGGAATGGGCTGTTGAAACCGTACTTCCAGCCCTGCAGGGTGGACATGATCGGCAGGTTCTGGGTGTTGAGGGTGTAGCTGCCGGGGCCGAAGGTGTCTGCCAGTTGGCCTTGGTAGACGAATATCGCGATCTGTCCTTCGCGGACGATCAGCTGTGCGCCTTGTTTGATCTCATTCTGATAGCGAGGGAACCGCCATGCCAGCAGCGTGCGCGAATCCTCGAGCCACTCGATGATGTCGACGAGTTCGCCACGGAGTTTGTCCATCAGGCCCATGGTGAGGCACCTTTCTAGTCGATGGCCGTTGAGGAAGGATCGCATCTGACGACGCGGCCTGCTGAAGCAACAGTCACTATCGAGGATAGAGACTTGCAGGATTACGCGGGCCGGAATAGTGCAGCCGAACACATGGCGATAGCGTTGCAGCCATGGCATCGCGCGTATGGACGGGGTTGATCGTGGCGACGCTGCTGCTGGCGGGCTGCGGCTCTGGCGACGACATCCCAGGGACAGAATCGGTCGGTCCCGCATCGACGGCTGCGTCCACCCAGAGCCTTGAGCCGACTCCTGCGGTCACCGAGCCGACCAGCGGTGAGCCCGCCGCAGGTGAGGGCGCGGGTACACTCACCGCGATCGGGCCGGCGCCTGCCAGCATCGATGCCGACGGCATGAAGCACTCGGGAATCACCGGCACCGGCGAGTTCGCGACGAATACGATCGATATCGCGCCGGCCACGCAGCAGCCCGATGTGCGCAGATACGTGCTGCAGGTCGAGACGGGCACTGGCGTGGACCCCGACGAGACGGCGCGGCAGATTCAGCAGATTCTCGACTCACCGCGTGGCTGGGTTGGCTATCACGGGGTCGCCTTTCACCTGGTGAACGATCCGTCCTCGGCCGATCTGGTGCTCAAACTGGCCTCGCCGCCCACCGTCGACGCGGGTTGCGGCGAGCTCGACACCGTGGGCAACTGGAACTGCCGGGTCGGCTCGCAGGTCTTCATCAACTCGGACCGCTGGTGGTTCGCGACTCCCACCTGGGAGGGCTATCCGCTTGATGACTACCGCGGCTACCTGATCAACCATGAAGTCGGCCACTATCTCGGCTTCGGCCATCTGACCTGCCCGGCCGATGGCGAGCCTTCTCCGGTGATGCAGCAGCAGAGCATCTATCTGAACGGCTGCGTGCCGAATCCGTGGCCCGACGTCACCGGGGAGAAGAACGGCTGACCTTCGGTCCGAGTTCTGGGCGAAGGCCGGCCGAATCCGATACGGACGAGGCTCAGGGCGGAGGGTCCTCAGCCCAGTACTCGCGCGGTGATCGCGTCCCCGACTTCACAGGTCGAGCGCTTCGCGCTGCCCCGCTCGGCTATGTCGGCGCTCACCGCGGCCTCGATACGCGATGCCGCCTCGTGGCTGCCCAGATGGTCGAGCAGCAGCGCCATCGATGAGATCGCGGCGGTCGGATCGGCGATGCCCTGGCCGGCGATGTCGGGCGCCGAGCCGTGCACCGGCTCGAACATCGATGGGAAGGTGCGTGAGCTGTTGATGTTGGCGCTCGGGGCCAGCCCGATGCCGCCGGTGATCGCTGCAGCTTCGTCGGTGAGGATGTCGCCGAAGAGATTGTCGGTGACGATGACGTCGAAGCGGGACGGGTTGGCGACCAGGTGGATCGTGGCGGCATCGACGTGCAGGTAGTCGGTGGTCACCTCCGGGTACTCGGCCGCGACTTCGGCAAAGACCCGCTTCCACAGGCCTCCCGCATTGACCAGCACGTTGTGCTTGTGCACCATCGTCAGGTGGCCCCGCCGACGGGTGGCCAGGTCGAAGGCGAAGCGCACCACTCGCTCGACACCGAGCGCGGTGTTCACGCTGACCTCGGTGGCGACCTCGTTCGCGGTGCCCTGACGAAGCGTGCCGCCGTTGCCCGCGTAGAGTCCTTCGGTACCTTCGCGCACCACAACGAAGTCGATCATGCCCTTGGCCAGGACCTCGTCCGACAACGGACTGGCCACGCCCGGGTAGCTCTTCGATGGACGAAGGTTGACATCCTGATCGAAGGCAAAACGCAACCTGAGCAGCAGTCCGCGTTCGAGCAGGCCGCTGGGGATGGTGGTGCTGCCTGGGGCCGCACCCACTGCGCCGAGGATGATCGCCTGGGCTTGTGAGAGTTCGGCCAGGGTCTCGTCGCTGAGCACCTCTCCGGTGGCGAGCCAATGGTCGGCGCCCAGGTCGTAATGACGAAACTCGAAGGTGTGCTCGCCGACCGCGGCCGTCAGCACCTTGAGCGCCTCGGTCACGACTTCGGGACCGATACCGTCCCCGGGAATCACGGCAATCGTCGGACGCACAGTCTCAGCAGTCATGGCGTGAATGGTATCGGCTGGGTCCGGCGTCGCCTCCGCGATCTCAGCCTTGACCGGCACTCGGCCGGACCACGATGTGCCCCTGCGACCAGGTGGTCGGTCGTCAGGCCCTAAGGTTGAGGCCATGGCGCTGTCATTCGATTTTCCTGACAATCCGAGCTTCCTCGGCGATGACGTGATCGAAGGGGTCTGGGCCGATCCCGGGTTCGGCCAGTACTTCACCGATCACATGGCTGTTGCGAAGTGGAGCCTGGAAGAGGGTTGGCACGGCGGCCGCCTGACCGACTATGCCCAGGTATCGATGGAGCCGGCCAGCGCCGTCTACCACTACGCGCAGGAGATCTTCGAGGGTCTCAAGGCCTACCGCCACTCCGACGGCTCGGTCTGGCTCTTCCGGCCCGAAGCCAACGCGAAGCGTTTTGAGAATTCGGCGCGTCGTCTCGCGCTTCCGGTGCTGCCCGCCGAAGACTTCGTCACCAGCGTTCGCCAGTTGGCGGCGCTCGATGCGCGCTGGGTGCCGGGAGGCGCCGAGCAGAGCCTCTACCTGCGTCCGTTCATGATGGCCGCCGAGAACTTCCTGGGTGTGCGCCCGGCGCAGTCGGTGCTCTATGCGGTGATCGCCAGTCCGGTCGGCTCCTACTTCTCTGGTGGTGTCGCGCCGGTCGACATCTGGCTGTCGACCCAGTACAGTCGCGTGGCCCCGGGCGGCACCGGTTCGGCCAAGTGCGGTGGCAACTACGCCGCGTCCTTGCTGCCTCAGGAACTCGCCTATCAGCAGGGCTGCAGCCAGGTGCTCTTCGTGGACGCCGCCGAGAAGCGTTGGATCGAAGAGTTGGGCGGCATGAACCTGTTCATGATCACCGCGGACGACGAGCTGGTCACTCCCGAACTCAACGGCAACATCCTGCCCGGCGTGACCCGTGACTCGTTGCTGACGGTGGCTCCCGAACTCGGCCTGAAGCCGGTCGAGCGCCAGGTGAGCCTCGAAGAGGTCACCTCCGGCATCACATCCGGCGCGATCCGCGAGCTCTTCGCTTGCGGAACCGCGGCGGTCATCACGCCGATCCGCTCGCTCAAGAGCCCGGACGCGGAGTATGTGATCGATGTTGACAAGGCCACCCACACCATCCCGCTGTGCAACCATCTGCTCGACATCCAGTACGGACGGATCGCCGATACGCACGGCTGGATGCAGCAGGTCGTCTAGCCCGCCGATCGGGGGCGGCGACCTCGGGCGTCCCAACCGGCGAGACTGACTTGGAATGACGGGCCTGGATGGGGACGATGGAGAGCGGCGCGCCGAGGGCGGTGCACCGTTCAACCATCCAACGGGAGGTCCGATGCCCACGACGCCGGTCATGCCGGAGCGCTTTCACCTCTACGACACCACGCTGCGCGATGGTGCTCAGCAAGAGGGAATCCAACTGTCCGTCGAAGACAAGCTCCGGATTGCCAGCATTCTGGACGAGCTCGGAGTCACCTTCATCGAGGGCGGCTGGCCGGGCGCGAATCCGGCCGATACCGAGTTCTTCGCTCGCGCTCAGACCGAACTGAAGCTCGTCAACGCCAAGCTGGTCGCATTCGGAGCCACTCGCAAGGCCGGCGGCACCGCCGCCACCGATCCGCAGGTGGCCGGCCTGGTGGACGCCGGCACCGAATACATCTGCTTGGTCGCCAAGTCGCACGACGAACATGTCACCGAAGCGTTGCGCACCACGCTGGAGGAGAATTTGGCGATGGTGACCGACACCGTCACCTACCTCACGCGGCTGGGCAAGAAGGTGCTCGTCGACTGCGAGCACTTCTTTGATGGCTATCGTGCCAATCGCGGCTACGCCCTTGAGGTGATCCGCACGGCGGCCGAGGCCGGTGCCGAGATCGTGATTCTGTGCGACACCAATGGCGGCATGCTGCCCAGCTGGATGGGCGATGTCGTTTCTGCCGCGGCAGGGGTCGGGGTCGACCTGGGCGTGCATTGCCATAACGATTCCGGATGCGCGGTCGCGAACTCTCTGGCTGCGGTCGAGGCGGGCGTCATGCACGTCCAGGGCACCATCAACGGCTACGGTGAGCGCACCGGAAACATGGATTTGACAACCCTGATCGCCGATCTGCAGCTGAAGTACGGCTGGCCGCTGCTGTCCGATCCCCAGCTGGCCGAGCTCACCCATGTCAGTCACGCGATCGCCGATATCGCCAACCAGCCGCACCTGACCCGCCAGCCCTATGTCGGGCATTCGGCGTTCGCCCACAAGGCCGGCCTGCATGCCAGCGCCATCAAGGTGAGCGAAGACCTCTATCAGCACACGCAGCCCGGTCTGGTCGGTAACGACATGCGGATGCTGATCAGCAACATGTCCGGACGGGCCAGTATCCAGATCAAGGCGGCCCAGCTGGGCCTGGAGATCGAGGACCGCGAGCTCGCCGGACAGGTCACCGATGTCATCAAGCAGCGTGAGGCGGACGGCTACTCCTACGAGACCGCCGACGCGTCCTTCGAACTCTTGGTGCGTTCGATGACCGGCCAGCTCACCGCACCATTCGACCTGATCAGCTGGCGCGTGGTAACCGAGGAGACCGCCGACGATGGCATCGTCCGTGACAGCTCGGAAGCCACGGTCAAGCTGATCGCCAAGGGTGAGCGGCAACTGGTTATCGGTGAGGGCAACGGCGCGGTCAACGCGCTCGGCCAAGGCCTCGTGAAGGCACTGCTGCCCGCCTACCCCGAAATCGCGGGATACGAGCTGGTCGACTATCGCGTCCGCATCCTCGACGAGGTGCGCGGCACGGACGCCACGGTGCGCGTGCTCATCGACACCAGCGATGGCGTGCATGGCTGGACGACGGTTGGGGTTGGCACCAACGTCATCGAGGCATCATGGGAGGCGCTCGCGGAGGCTTATGCCTACGGCTTGATCAGGGGCTTTGGGTCGGCCGAGTAACCCTGGCTAGCCGATCCGGTCGATCACCAGCGGCCGGACGATCGGTGCCTCGATGCCGATCGTGATGGCGCTGCCCAGCGCTTCGCGGGCCGGGCCGAAAGCCTCGGCCGTGTCGGTGTGCAGCCGCAGCAGCGGCGTCCCGGCCGCGACGCGATCGCCGGGACGCACCAGCAGTTCGATGCCTGCGGCAGCCTGCACGGCATCGTTTCGACGGGCCCGTCCGGCACCCAGCCGCCACGAGGCGGTCCCGATGGCCATCGCATCCATCGTGGTCACGATGCCTGCCGTGGCGGCCGTGAATTCGTCGGTGAACCTGGCCGTCGGCAGCGGGGCATCCACCTCACCGCCCTGGGCGCGGATCATCCGCCGCCAGGTATCCATGGCTTGGCCGTTTGCCAGGACATCGGCCGGATCGGCGTTCAGGCCGGCCAGCGAGACCATCTCGTTGGCCAGCGCCACCGTCAGTCCGACGACATCGCCGGGACCACCACCAGCCAGCACCTCGATCGCCTCACGTACCTCGAGGGCGTTGCCCACCGTGCAACCCAGCGGAGTGTTCATATCGGTCAGCAGCGCCACGGTGCGCACGCCGGCGGCGCTGCCCAGCTCGACCATCCTGGTGGCCAGTTGGCGAGCGTCCTCGAGGTTCTTCATGAACGCTCCGCTGCCGGCCTTGACGTCCAGCACCAGTGCGTCGGCGCCCTCGGCGATCTTCTTGCTCATGATCGAACTGGCGATCAACGGAATCGACTCGACAGTACCGGTGACATCACGAAGAGCGTAAAGCCGCTTGTCGGCTGGTGCCAGACCGGATCCGGCGGCGCAGATCACCGCGCCGACGTCGTCGAGCTGGGCCAGCAACTGAGCAGTGCTCAGTTGTGCTCGCCAGCCGGGGATCGACTCGAGTTTGTCGAGGGTGCCGCCGGTATGCCCCAGGCCGCGTCCGGACAGCTGCGGCACAGCGGCGCCGCAGGCGGCCAGCAGCGGGGCCAGCGGCAGCGTGATCTTGTCGCCGACGCCGCCGGTGGAATGCTTGTCGACCGTCGGCCGGGTCAAGCTGCTGAAATCCATCCGGGAGCCGGTGGCGATCATCGCCCGCGTCCAGCAGGCCAGCTCCCGATCGTCCAGGCCACGGAAGAAGATCGCCATCGCCATCGCGGCCATCTGCTCGTCGGCGACCTCGCCATTGGTGAAGGCGGAGATCAGCCACTCGATGGCGGCATCGTCCAGCGGTCGGCCATCGCGCTTGGCCCGGATGAGTTCGACCGCCGTATATGGGCTCATATCGGCCACAGTAGAGGCCCACTAGACTGCGGGCATGCGCATAGCCCGATTCGCCGTTGCCGGCGCCGATCCTCGTTTTGGAATCGTTGAGTTGGAAGCCGACGAAGGCCAGTTTCCGGACACCATCGCGGTGATCGACGGCGATCCGCTCGCCGGTCCGGTCAACTACACCGGCGAACGGATCGCATTGGCGGACGCTCGGCTGCTTGCACCGATTATTCCGCGCAGCAAGGTGCTCGCGGTAGGCAAGAACTACGCCGCGCACGCCGCCGAGTTCGATGGCGAGGTGCCATCCGAACCGCTGATCTTCATGAAGCCGAACACCTCGGTGATCGGTCCGGACGACGCTATCGTGCGTCCGGAGCTCAGCCAGAACGTGCACTACGAGGGTGAGCTGGCCGTGGTGATCGGCCGGTTCTGCCGCAAGGTGCCGGTGGAGCGGGCCGCCGAAGTGATCTTCGGTTATACCATCGCCAACGACGTCACCGCGCGCGATCTGCAGCGCAGCGACGGGCAGTGGACCAGGGCGAAGGGCTTCGACACGTTCTGCCCGCTGGGGCCGTGGATCGTCACCCATCTCAGCCCGGACGAAGCCGCCGACCTGTCACTGGTCACCAGCGTCGACGGCGCGGTCAAGCAGGACGCGAACACCAGCCAGATGGTCTTCTCGATCCCCGAGCTGATCGCCTACGTCTCGGCGTTCGCGACGCTTCTTCCCGGTGACGTGCTGCTCACCGGAACCCCTGCCGGAGTCGGTCCGTTGGTCGCCGGCCAGTCGGTGAGCGTGGAGATCGACGGCATCGGCACGCTCACGAATCCGGTCATGGACGACCGGGATGATTCCGAGGCCGCTGAGAGCGGGACGACCCGGTGAAGGCAGCGCTATGGGGTGGCGATACCTCTGAACTAACCGATCCGGCGCCGGGGCTCAGCTATCCGGGAGTGCTGCGGATCGAGCCGATCTCAGACGGTGCCATCAAAGGCCTGGGCGGGCTGCTGGTCGCTCTCGCCGGTTACACGATCTTGCTGCCCGTGGTGGCGTGGCTGCTGCTCGGGGCAACCTGGCTGCTGCGCGGCATGCCCGGCAGTTTCGCCGATTTCCGCACCGCAGCGCTGCAGTTCGAGGTGATCGACGGCATGATCGCGACGCATCTGGCGATCGCCTCGCTGATCGTGCTGTGCATGTACGTGGTGCGCTACGTACATCGGCGGCATCCACGCTGGCTTTGTTCGGTGCAGCCAGGCTTCCGGTGGCGGTACGCCATCGTCTGTGCCCTTGTGGCGACGGTGGGGCTCAACGTCGTCTACTGGATCTCCAAGGCATCCGATCCGCCCACCTGGCAGTCAAGCGAGCATCTCGGTTGGTGGTTGCTGGTGATCGTGGTCACCTCACCGCTGCAGGCAGCGGGGGAGGAGTTCTTGTTCCGGGGATATCTGCTGCAGGTCTGCGGCATGATCAGCCGCGGCCCGTGGCTGGCGGTGGCGATCTCGGCCCTCATCTTTGCGGCGATGCATGGCGCCCAGGATCTGCCGCTCTTCGTCGACCGGCTGGGCTTCGGGTTGCTGGCAGGTGCCTTGGTGGTGCTCACCGGTGGCCTGGAGGCTGCTATCGCGGCGCATGCGATCAACAACGTCTTCGCCTTCGGATATGCCGCCGTAGGCGGGGGAGTTGCGCAGGTGCGGGCTCTTCAGGTGTCGACCTGGCAGACCACCGGCTGGAATCTGCTCGCCTACGGTCTGGTCGCCGTGCTGGCCTGGCTGGTCGGCCGGCGGATGCGGGTAGCGGTGGTCACGCCGGGACCTGCGAAGGGCTGATGCCACCCGATTTGCGTAGCGGAATGACGGTCGTGTAAGTTTAGCTGTCGTTGCGCCGCAAGGAGCAGCGCTGGGGTATGGGGTAATTGGCAGCCCGCCGGATTCTGGTTCCGTCAGTCCAGGTTCGAGTCCTGGTACCCCAACCAGTAAGCTAGCCCGCTAGACTGCTGGACGCCGGACCAAGCCAAAGGTCCGGCAAACACAACTGAAGATGACCTGGCCCCGTAGTGTAGTGGCCTAGCACGCGGCCCTCTCAAGGCTGTAACGGCGGTTCGAATCCGCTCGGGGCTACCAGAACGGTGGAACGATGTTCCGCCCAAATGACCAGGTGACGAACGCCGCAGCGACTAGCTGTGGCGTTTCTTCATCTCCGGACTTCCCGCGGTCGTCGCGGTGGCCCGAGCGATCTCGCAACAGTCCGATCTCACGCCTTGCGTCCCGTGCGCGTCTACCGTGTAATGAGGATCAAAGAGCCGTTCGAAACAACCGTCAAGCAGCAGGGGCCGCCGTGCTGCGCGTTTGCCGCACGGTTCTCGGGGACCGAAATCCAGGAGGAGACCAATGAGTGATACCGAGATCTTTCCGGTCACTGAGACCGAGCTCGCTGCCCTGCACGCGCGCTTGGAGGCCTCCGCATACGATGCTGGCCTGTGCGATATCGGCTATCGGGTGATCGATAGCCCGATCGGGCCGCTGCTGCTGGCTGCCACACCGGTCGGGCTGGTGCGGGTGGCCTTCGAACGGGAGGACTTCGACGCCGTGCTGAACTCGCTGGCGTCGAAGCTCAGCCCCCGAATCCTCGAATCTCCCAGCCGCCTGGATAGCGCAGCGTCCGAGTTGGACGAATACTTCGCCGGCCGGCGCCGGGTGTTCGATCTAGAGCTGGACTACGCCCTATCGTCCGGATTTCGGCAGCAGGTGCAGCGCTACCTGCCGCAGATCGGCTTTGGACAGACTCGATCGTACAAAGAGGTTGCCCAGATGGTGGGGAACCCGCAGGCGGTGCGCGCGGTCGGAGCGGCCTGCGCCGCCAATCCGCTGCCGCTGGTCGTGCCGTGCCATCGGGTGCTGCGTACCGATGGCAGTCTGGGTGGCTATCTGGGGGGACTGGATGCCAAGCGTGCCCTGCTCGAACTCGAGGGCAACGCGGCCTGAGATTGCCGGGTCACCGACCACGGCGCCCTGACGACCCGAGGAGCGTTCAGCGCGAGTCAGCGCTGCAGATCGACCTGGGTCTCAAGCCAGTGGACGATCGCGGTGGCAGCGGCGCCGCGTGCCCAGCGTTCGAAGCTGCCCGAGCGCCGGTGGACGTTGAGAGCGGGGAGTCTGGGGTTGTGGAAGCGGGTCAGCTGCTCGTCGAATCCGGACGCCCAGGGTGTTTCCAGCAGGGGCACGGCCTCGCCGTCGAGCACTGCGTCGACCACCATCGCCGCACTGCAGACTGTTTGCACATAGGTGGCGAGATTCTGGCTGAACTCGGCGATGGCATTGCAGCACGAAAGGTCGCCCGCCCGAGCCAACGCGACAAGGTCGTCCAGATCATGAGGACGCGAATCACCCACGGTGATGGATCGGCCGGCGCCTGCTCGGGACAGCACCGCCCCGGTGGTCAGCGCCCCATTCGCGCAACCCAGGTGTCCGTATTGGCAGACCCCGTGCGCTCCGGCAAGTGGAATGTGGCTGGTCGTGCCGTGGCCTCGAAAGACTGGATCCACTGCGCGTCCGTGATGCACCAGACCGTGCCCGATACCCGAACCAACCGAGGTCACCATGAAGCTGGGATGGGTACGGCCCAGCCCGAACCACTGCTCGAGCATCGTCAGAGCCACCAGATCGTTGTGCAGCAGCACAGGCAGATCCCGCACCGGTCCGACCATTGACAGCAGATCGACATCGTCCCAGCCGAAAAAGCGGCTGTGCTCAACCACGCCACCCGAGACCTGCCCGCCCAGCGAGATCCCGATGCCGCGCAGGTGTTGCCAGCCCGACTGCTGCTGTTCGACGAGGGTCGCGATGGTCTCGCGGATCTGTTCGGCGACGCTGTGTGGATCGGTGCTGCGCAACTTGGTGGCCTGACCGGCGAGTCCTTGACTGCGCGCATCGGTCAGCGCGGCATGCACGGTCGTCGAGGTGAGATTGATACCGACGAAATGATGCTCGGCGGGTGGAATCTCGAGTAGTTGGGTCGGGCGACCCACTCCCGTCTGGGGAACCCCGATGCCACCATCGTCGATCAGTCCGCCGTTGATGAGTGGACGCACCAAACGGGTGAGAGTGGCGCCGGATAAGCCGAGCTCGCGCGCCAGATCGGCGCGCGAGACCGGTCCCTCGATCAGAACATGAGCGGCGACCGCCAGCGCGGAGTCATCGTAGAAGCGGAGCACCAAACCTCCTCATGAGCACGGGCCAGAGATGCTGGCCACACCCGGGACAGGTCTCCTGCTGACACTCTAACCGGTCGTCTCGGCTTGCGGCCGATCATGCGCCGCCGCTCCGGCGTCCAGCCACTTCGACAGCTTGATCTGCGGCCCAAGAACGTGGCTGCTAGCTGCCGACCGAAAGCCGGGAATTGTCTTTGCCGGGCTTGCGGAGCGGCCCGTGCGCGTTGTATCTTTCTTGACATAAGAAACTATGGCAACGGCGCCTAGCTACCGCTGCCGATCGATGATGAGGACGGCCCCGCATGACCGATATGCCAGCGCTCCTGCACCTTCGCAGAGGCGGCACCTCAGTGGCTCTCACCGTTCCGGAAGTAGGCCTGCCAGCGGTCATTTATTGGGGGCCGGACCTTGGGCCGATCGGACCCGACCAGGTGGCCGACTTCGCCGCCTCGCAGGTACCGTTCACCGCGGGGTCCGTATTGGACGCACCAGCGTCACTATCTTTGGTTCCGCAACAAAGTGAGGGCTGGGACGGTACCCCAGGGCTCGTCGGTGCCCGGAACGGCAGCATGCTCTTCCCGCAGTTCGTCGTCCGATCGGTCGCCACTGGGGACGAAAGCGCCGACGGTTCGGCCGGCCAGGCCGACTGTCGTGCCTACGACGCAGAATCGGGCGTCGAGTTGACTCTCCACCTTGAGCTGGCCGATTCCGGACTGCTGCGGCTGCGCGGCACGCTGACCAACACCGGTGTCGACGGTTACGCGCTCGATTCGCTGCTATTAGCGCTGCCGACCCCTGCGATGGAGTCCCGGATTATCGATCAGACCGGTCACCATCTGCGAGAGCGGGATATCCAGACCCACGAGTTCACCATCGGCACCCACCTGCGGACGCTGCGGGTGGCTCGTGGGCATGCGCTGTCGAGTATCCACGGGACCTGTCAGCCGTCCACCGGGTGGCGCACGGGTCTGACTCACTACGTGCATGTCGCATGGTCGGGCAACGTTCAGACCCTCGCCGAGCGCAACACTCTCGGTTTTCAGACCCTGATGGGCGGCGAGCTGCTCATGCCGGGCGAGATCGTCCTCGATGCGGGGCAGTCTTACGAGACTCCCTGGCTTGTGGCGACCTGGGGAAACGGTCTCGACCAGGCCGCCGGACGCATCCACGATTGGCTGCGCGCCCGCCCATCCCACCCGACCACCCCACGCCCGGTGACACTGAACGCATGGGAGGCCGTCTATTTCGATCATTCGCTGCCGCGACTGCTCACACTGGTGGATCAGGCGGCACAGATCGGCGTCGAGCGGTTCGTCCTGGACGACGGCTGGTTCGGCTCGCGCCGGGACGATCGCTCCGGGCTCGGCGACTGGGTCGTCTCCGACGAGGTCTGGCCGAATGGACTGGCGCCGCTGGCCGACGCAGTGCATGAGAAAGGCATGCAGTTCGGCCTGTGGTTCGAGCCCGAAATGATCAACCTCGACTCCGACGCAGCCCGGGCCCATCCCGATTGGATTCTGCGTCCGCGCAGCCATCTGCCGATCGAGGCCCGCCATCAGCAGGTCATCGATCTGACCAATCCCGGCGCCTACGAGCACGTGCTCGGCCAGATGCAGCGGGTGCTCGCCGACACGAGCATCGACTACATCAAGTGGGACTTCAATCGAGATCTCTATGAGGCGATCTCGCCCAGGTCGCGCCGGCCCGTCTACCACGACCAGGTGCGGGCGACCTATGCGCTGATGGACGCCTTGCTGGCCTTCCACCCGGGACTTGAGATCGAGTCCTGCGCCGGTGGGGGAGGACGCATCGATCTGGGGATGATGAGCCGCGCCGTGCGTGTCTGGGGGTCGGACTGCATCGACCCGATTGAACGCCAGCTGATCGACCCGGGCACTGCTCTGCTGCTGCCGCCCGAGATGGTGGGCAGTCATATCGGCGCAACGGTCTCGCACACCACTGGCCGAACCACGAGTCTGAGCCTGCGTGCGTCCACCGCGATGTTCTCGCACATGGGCATCGAATGGGACATCACGACCGCCGGTCCCGATGAACGAGCCGAATTGAAGGCGTGGGTCGAACTGCATAAGCAGCTGCGGCCCCTGCTGCATGGCGGACGGGTGGTGCACGCCGATCACCCCGATCGCGGCTACCGGGTGCATGGGGTCGTGGCCGCCGACCAGAACCGGGCGATCTTTGCGATCACCCGTACGACCACATCGGCACAGCGGCCCACCCCGCCGCTGTGCTTGCCGGGCCTCGATCCACAGGCCACCTATCGGGTGGCCGAACTGTTACCCGAGGGAGTCGAATCGTCGGTTCGTTGCCGCGACGACTTCCAGGTGCCGTGGTGGGGACGGGATTTGACCCTGCCCGGAACCGTCCTTGGACAAGCCGGTATTCGATTCCCCGACCTGGATCCGGAGCGAACCATTCTGCTGGACCTCACCGCTATGTAATCCCACCTTTCACCTAAGGAAAATCATGACAACTGCGGCCCCACCGGCCGTGGCGAAGAAGCCACGGTCGCGTACTAACAAGAGGGACGATCAGACTCGATTGGCGGCAGCTTTTCTGTTGCCGGCGTCGATTGGTTTCTTCTTCTTTTATCTGATGCCCGCGTTGCGCGGCCTCTACTATTCATTCACCGACTATTCCGTCCTCACTCCGCCCGAGTGGACGGGTGTGGACAACTATGTGCGGTTGGTCCAGGATCCGCTGTTCTGGAACGCGCTTGGAGTGACTCTCTATTATGTGCTGCTGAACATCGGGTTCCAGACCATCATCGCTGTCGGACTGGCGGTATTGATGCAGCGCTTGACCAATTCGACCTTCCTGCGCGGTGTGGCGTTGCTGCCATACTTCGTGGCGAATGTTGTCGTCGCACTGGTCTGGTATTTCATGATGGACTATCAGGTCGGCATCGTAAACGTCTTCTTCGAGGCAATCGGCATCGACAAGATCGCATTCTTCGGTGAATCCGCTTGGGCCATTCCCACGGTCGCATTCATCAATGTCTGGCGCCACATGGGATACACCGCACTGTTGGTATTCGCAGGCCTGCAGACGATCAATGCGTCAGTCTATGAAGCTGCGGATATCGATGGTGCCGGCGAAGGGCGCAAGTTCTTCAACATTACGTTGCCGCTGCTGCGTCCGGTGCTGGCGATGGTACTGGTGGTGACGGTCACCGGCTCGTTCCAGATCTTCGACACGATCTCGGTCACCACTCAGGGCGGCCCGATCAACGCCACCCGGGTTATGAACTACTACATCTGGGACCTGGCCTTCGGGCAACTGGACTTCGGCTACGCGTCCGCGTTGGCCGTTGTGCTCTTCCTCATCCTGCTCGGAGTCTCGCTGATCCAGTTGAGACTGACCCGTGCGGACGAGTCGGACGAGCTGTGAGGAAGGAGCAATCATGACCACCGATACCCACAATCCCACCACCCGGACTCAGCCGGCCGAGATCAAGCACTCCGGACGCAAGCACGGGCCCGGTTTCTACGTCGCATGGGCCGTCTTCATCCTGATCCTGCTGGTCACGGTCTTCCCGTTCTATTGGATGCTACGGACTTCATTCACCTCGAACGGGGCACTGTTCGCGGAGCCCGGCGCGCTTTGGCCGAGTGAGCCGACCCTGGACGGATATCGTCGCGTCTTCGGGCTCACAACCCCTGAGGAATCCATCGCCCAAGGCGGTGCGGGCGCGTCCATCAACTTCTGGCTGTACCTGCGCAATTCGTTCATCGTGGCATTCTTCGTAACCATCGGCCAGGTGCTCTTCTCGGCGATGGCCGCCTACGCGTTCTCACGGCTCACCTGGCGACGCCGCAATCTGGTCTTCACCATCTTCTTGTCGGCACTGATGGTGCCAGGAATCTTCACGGCCATCCCGAACTTCGTGCTGATCAAGGACCTCGGTCTGCTGAACACGTTCCCAGGGCTGATTCTGCCGACCTTCTTCATGACACCGTTCGCGATCTTCTTCTTGCGCCAGTTCTTCCTCGGGATCCCGAAGGAGATCGACGAGGCGGCGCTGATCGATGGTGCCGGCCCGTTCCGAGTCTTCTTCAGGGTGATCGTCCCGATGTCATCGGCTCCGCTCACCACGCTCGCAGTACTCACCTTCATCACGTCGTGGAATGAGTACTTCTGGCCGCTGTTGGTCGGCCAGGCCGACGATGTGCGCGTGCTGACCGTCGCCCTCGGCATCTTCCGCTCGCAGACGCCGCAGGGCTCACCCGACTGGTCGGCCTTGATGGCGGCCACGCTTGTCGCGGCGCTGCCGATCATGGTGCTGTTCGGCGTGCTCGGCAAGCGGATCGTCAACTCCATCGGCTTTACCGGAATCAAGTGAGGTCAGTGATGAAACCAATCAGAGTTCGCCTGGCGGCAGTCCTGCTCTCCGCCGCATTGGCGACGACCGGGCTCACCGCGTGCGGCAGCGACTCGTCTGCGGATGGCGTGACGTTACGCTACTGGATGTGGGACTCGGCGCAGATGCCCGGATACCGTCAGTGCGCTACCGATTTCGAGGCGCAGAACCCTGGCGTCCATATTCAACTGGATCAGTACGGCTGGGCCGACTATTGGACGCAGCTGACCGCCTCCATGGTCGCCGAGAACGCGCCGGATGTCTTCGTCAATCACACCTCGCGATTCGGCACATATGCCTCGCTCGGCCAGTTGCTCGATATGGATCCGTACGCCGAATCCGACGGCTATGACCTAACGCAGTTCGAAGACGGGCTGGCCGGTCAATGGGTATCTCAAGGTGGCGAACAACGCTATGGACTGCCGAAAGACTGGGATACCGAGGCGCTGTTCTACAACACCGAGATGCTCGCCGAGGCCGGCTACACGGCCGACGATGTCTGGAGTCTTGAATGGAATCCGGACGACGGCGGGACATATGAGAAGTTCCTCGCTCATATGACAATCGACAAGAACGGCGTGCGCGGCGACGAGCCTGGTTTCGACAAGACCCGGATCGCGGTCTACGGCACCGGCTACAACGAAGCCGGGTCCGGCTACGGGCAGGTGCAGTGGTCGCCTTATGCATTGTCGAATGGCGAGTGGCGGTGGACCGACACCAACCCGTGGGGCACGGTATTCAACTACGACGATCCGAATTTCCAGACGTCCATAGGCTGGTGGCGCTCGCTGATCGACAAGGGCTATATGCCCAGCCTGGCGATCGCTTCGTCTGGCGTCGGCTCGCTCGAGTCCTTGAAATCGGGCGCTTATGCGACCTTGATCGAGGGATCGTGGAATATGGCAGGGGTGGCGACGACGACCGGGGTCGGTCAGTTCAACGTGATCCCGACACCGATCGGACCCGATGGAAACCGTGCGTCGGTGCAGAACGGCCTGGCCGACTCCATCTGGATCGGCACCGAGCATCCCGATGAGGCTTGGGCCTGGGTCTCCTATATGGGCACGTCTGCATGCCAGAACATCATCGCCGATCAGGCAGTGGTCTTCCCGGCGATCGCCTCGTCCAGTGACCGAGCGGCCGAGGCCTTCAAGAAGTTGGGATACAACGCGGACGCTTTCAGCGTGCACATCACAGACGGAACCGCAGTGACCTCGCCGGTGGTCGACCGATGGGCGCAGGTTGACTCGATCATGGATCCGGCGATGTCCGCGGTGCTTGCCTTCCAGGCCGACCCGGCTTCGCTGACCGATGCCAACAGCCGCGTCAACGAAATGATGGCCCGGGATCGAGATGACTAGGTCGAGATGACTAGGTCGAGATGCCTAATTGAATAGTGCGGCCGGATGAGATGAGCAGGGGTCATTTGTCATGGCATGTGCATTGTGTGCATGACAACTGATGGCAATGGCCCCTGCCACGGGCGCACTCGTGCCCTACGATTGGGCCAACCGCATACGTTCAAGGAGGAATTGATGACGACTGTCGGATTCATCGGCTTGGGAACCATGGGTCATCCCATCGCTCGTCACATGCTGGGTGGTCTGCCCGCTGGCGACACCCTGGTGCTGAATGACATCAGCTCCGACCGCATCAAGGATCTGCTGGATGGCGGCGCTGTTTGGGCCGAGACCGCGAAGGAACTGGCGAGCAAGGCCAGTGTCGTCTTCTTCATGGTGCCCGATGTGCCTCAGGTGCAGGCGGTGCTGGAAGGCGAGAACGGCCTGCTGGCCGGTGTCGACCAGGAACTACTGTTGGTCGTCTGCTCGACCGTCTCCCCGGACGCGGTGCGTCGACTGGACGAGGAGGTCTCCGCCTCGACCAACGGGCTGGTGCGGGTCATCGATGCCCCGGTTTCGGGAGGTCAGGTCGGAGCCGAGGCAGGCAAGCTGTCGATCATGGTCGGCGGCTCCGATGAACTGGTCGCCAAGGCGATGCCTTACCTGAAGCTCGCAGGCAGCCCGGTGCATCTTGGTCCAACCGGTGCCGGTGAGGTGGCGAAGGCCTGCAACCAGCTGGTCTGCGCCGCGAACATCGTCGCCAACGCCGAGGCTGCCGTGGTGGCCGAGCGAGCCGGCCTGGATGTGCAGAAGCTCTTCGATCTGATGCGGGGCGGCTATGCCGGCAGCAAGATCATGGATGACAAGGCGCCACGATTCATCGCCAAGGACTACTCGGTTTCGGGTGCAGCGGTCTTCTGGATCAAGGATCTCAAGGCCTACCTCGACGAGGCCGGTCGTACGGGTACTGCGACCGTTCAGGGCGATCGGTTGCTCGATGCCTTCCAGGGCGTCGTCGACGCGGGCTGGGGTTGGGACGACACCGCCATCGTCCAGAAGTACATCGAGGAGCAGGATCAGCAGGCCTGACCGGTCTCCGTCCCGGATTGTGTAGCCCCACAGCCCGGGACGGGACCGGGACCTACACAATCCTGAGGCCGAGGGCGCTGCCAGCTTCTCGTCCCCGGAGTGTGTAGTCCCACAGCCCGGGACGGGCGCCAGACCTACACGATGTGCACGTTCGCTGGCTATTCGTCGGAGCCGGAGCGCCGCAGCACTTCGCTCAGCCGATCGGCGGCGGCCATCACGGCCGGTGCGTGCAAGCGTCCGGGCTGGCGGCTCAACCGTTCGATTGGGCCCGAGACCGACACTGCGGCGATCACCTTGCCGCCGGGGGAGCGCACCGGAGCGCTCACCGAAGCCACTCCGGACTCGCGTTCGGCCACCGACTGCGCCCAACCGCGGCGCCGTACTCCGGTGAGTCCGACCGCAGAGAAGGTCGCGTTCACCAGGCCGCGCTGCAGGCGGTCCGGCTCCTCCCAGGCCAGCAGCACCTGTGCCGCCGATCCCGCGCTCATCGAGAGCTGGCTGCCGACCGGAATCGAGTCCCGCAGACCCGAGGGCCGGTCGGCCGCGGCCACGCAGACCCGGATGTCACCTTGCCTGCGATATAGCTGTGCGGATTCGCCGGTGATATCGCGCAGCCGGGCCAGGATCGGGCCGGCGGTCGCCAACAGCCGGTCCTCGCCGGCCGAAGCAGCCAGTTCGGCCAGCCTGGGGCCGAGCACGAAGCGGCCCTGCAGGTCGCGGCCGACCAGGCGGTGGTGTTCCAGCGCGACCGCCAGCCGGTGCGCGGTCGGCCGGGCCAATCCGGTCGACTGCACCAGCCCGGCCAGTGTCATCGGGCCTGACTCGAGTGCGGCCAAGACCATCGCTGCCTTGTCGAGTACCCCGACCCCAGAGGATTCGTCCATACTCTGAGACTAACATCTCATTATTTGAACAGCAATGTCATCATGGACGCATGGGAAGAACTCTGAGCGAAAAGGTCTGGGACGATCACGTCGTACGCTCTGCTGCCGGCGAGCCTGACCTGCTCTTCATCGATCTGCAATTGTGTCACGAAGTCACTAGTCCGCAGGCGTTCGAGGGCCTTCGGCTGGCAGGACGCCAAGTGCGTCGTCCTGAGCTTACGATTGCCACGGAGGATCACAACACTCCCACGGTCGACATCAGGAAGCCGATCGCTGACCTCGTGAGCCGGACCCAGGTCGACACGCTGCGCAAGAACGCCAAGGAATTTGGCATTCGCATTCACTCCCTGGGCGATCGCGATCAGGGCGTCGTCCACATCATCGGCCCGCAGCTGGGCATCACTCAGCCGGGTATGACGATCGTTTGTGGCGACTCTCACACCTCCACCCACGGCGCTTTCGGCGCACTGGCGTTCGGCATCGGTACCTCAGAGGTCGAGCATGTGCTCGCCACCCAGACGCTGATGCAGGCCAGGCCGAAGACGATGGCCGTCACCGTCGAAGGCGAACTGCCCCAAGACGTAACCGCCAAGGACATCGTGCTGGCGCTCATCGCCAAGGTCAGCACCGGCGGCGGCCAGGGCTACATCGCCGAGTATCGCGGCTCCACCATCCGAGGTCTGTCGATGGAGGGCCGCATGACGATCTGCAATATGTCGATCGAATGGGGCGCCAAGGCAGGCATGATCGCTCCGGACGAGACGACATTCGCCTACCTCAAGAGTCGCCCGCATGCTCCCGAAGGCGCCGATTGGGACGCTGCAGTGGAGTACTGGAAGACGCTGCGCACCGACGATGATGCAGTCTTCGACACCGAGGTCGTCATCGATGCGAGCAAGCTCACCCCCTTCGTCACCTGGGGCACCAACCCCGGCCAGGGCGTCGGTCTGGGGGCCAGCGTCCCGAACCCCGAAGAATTCGACGACGAGGTGGCCAAGGCATCGGCGCAGCGCGCGCTGGAGTACATGGGGCTGGCGGCCGGCACTCCGATGCGCGGCATCTATGTGGATACGGTCTTCCTGGGCAGCTGCACCAACGGTCGTATCGAGGATCTCCGGTTGGCCGCAGGTGTCATCAAAGGCCGCAAGGTAGCCGATGGCGTCCGGATGCTGGTCGTGCCGGGATCGGCCCGAGTGCGGGAGCAGGCGATGGCCGAGGGCCTCGATCAGATCTTCACCCAGGCCGGAGCCGAATGGCGGGAGGCCGGGTGCTCGATGTGCCTGGGCATGAACCCCGACCAGTTGGCTCCGGGTGAACGTTCCGCCTCCACCAGCAACCGCAACTTCGAGGGACGACAGGGCAAGGGCGGGCGCACTCATCTGGTGAGCCCGGCCGTTGCCGCGGCCACCGCGGTGACCGGTCATCTGGCCGCCCCGTCGGATCTGTGAGAAGGACGAATCACATGGACAAGTTCAACAGTCACACCGGGATCGTGGCGCCGCTGCGGCGCAGCAATGTCGACACCGACCAGATCATTCCGGCGGTCTACCTGAAGCGCATCACGCGCACCGGCTTCGAGGACGGTCTGTTCGCCGCATGGCGCAAGGACCCCGAATTCTTGCTCAACCAGCCGGCCTTCCAGAAGGCCTCGGTGCTGGTTGCGGGTCCCGACTTCGGCACCGGCTCCTCGCGCGAGCACGCGGTCTGGGCGTTGCAGAACTACGGCTTCAAGGTCGTCATCGGCTCCCGCTTCGGCGACATCTTCCGCGGCAACTCCGGCAAGGCCGGCCTGCTGATCGCCACCGTCGACCAGTCGATCGTCGAGAAGCTGTGGGCCTACGCCGACGCCAACCCGGGCGCCGAGGTGACCGTCGATCTGCCGAGCCGTACCATCACCGCCGGCGATGACGTCTACGCCTTCACGATCGACGACTACACTGCGCAGCGGCTGCTCGAAGGCCTGGACGACATCGCGGCAACCCTGCAGCACGAGGACGATATTGCCGCCTATGAGGCCAAGCGTCCGAGTTTCAAGCCGAAGACCCTGCCCGCGAAGGTCGCCGGCTGATCGGGATCCGATGCCGCACCAGTCACGCCACATCGCCGCCCGTCTTGCCACGCGGGCGGCGACGTGTTTGCCTCGGCCACGGCCGGGCATGATGGGACCGTGAGTTCTTCGGTACCGGTCAAGCGGCTTTATCGTGGTGAGCTCGGCCGGGTCAACGTCGAGCCGACGAATCGCACCTTTCGCACGCTGGTCCCCGGCGTCCACCGGCTCGCCCGGATACTCACCCAAACCCCTACCTGGCGAGGCGGCGAGCGGCTGCCCGCGACCGGCCCGGCGATCATCGTCCCGAACCACATCAGCTCACTCGATCCGGTGCTGGTCGGCGAATTCCTGGCCTACAACGGGCGTTGGCCGCACTTTCTGGCCAGGGCGAACCTCTTCGATCTACCGGTGCTCGGTGCCCTGCTGAGGGATGCGGAGCAGATCCCGGTACAACGGGACGGCAGGCAGGCCGGCGATGCACTCGGCGAGGCGGCCAGGAGTTTGCAGGCAGGCCAGGTGATCGTGATCTACCCCGAGGGCACCATCACCTTCGACCCGGACGAGTGGCCGATGGCAGCGCACACCGGCGCTGCCCGGCTGGCACTGGCGAGCGGTGCCCCCGTCATCCCGATCGGCCAGTGGGGGGCGAGCTTTGCTCTGCCACCCCGCAAGATCAGGCCGTTCACGTTGCGGCGTGCCGCCGTCACGATCGACTGCGGGGCGCCGGTGGACCTCAGCGAGTTCGCGGGCGGGGCGGACGACCGGCACGCTGTGCGCGCCGCGTCAGTTCGCATCATGGACGCCATCACCGCACAGGTGGAGCTGGCCCGCGGCGCGAAGGCCCCGACCGGCCGCTGGCAGCCGAGGCTGAAGCGGCGGGTGCCCAGGATCGAGGCAGTGAGTTGATCTGCCCGCCGAGGCCGAAATGCTCCGATGTAGTGTGAACGCAGTTTCCGCGGAAGGAAGACGATGCCAGCAGCCCGTACCCGTGTAGCCCTGATCTTCGGTGGTCAGAGCACAGAACATCAGATCTCCTGTTTGACAGCGGCAGGGGTCGCGAAGGCCATCAACACCGACCGTTTCGAGGTCTACGGCATCGGGATCTCGCCGTCGGGCATCTGGCACCGGATGAGCATCGATGAGATCTCGGCGCTGCGAGCCGAGGGCCGTAAACTTCCCGAGTTGGACGATCACCTGCCCTCGGCGAGCCTGATCCGCGAGGCCGACGGCGTCCGATTGATCAACTGCGATGGTTCGGGTCAGCCGGTCGATATCGACGTGGCGCTGGCCGTGCTGCACGGGGCATACGGCGAGGACGGCACCATTCAGGGTCAGCTCGAGATGCTCGGTTTGCCCTATGTCGGCTCTGGTGTCGCCGCCAGCGCCATCGGCATGGACAAGCATCTCATGAAGGTCTCCCTGGTCAGCGCCGGATTACCGGTCGGACCCTACGAACTGATCACGGCACGCCAGTGGGATACCGATCCGCAGGCCTGCTGCGCGCGCATCACCGGCTCTGTGCAGTTCCCCGTCTATGTGAAGCCTGCCCGTGGCGGTTCATCGGTGGGCATCTCGCGGGTGAGCGATCCGTCCGGGCTGGCCGAGGCCATCGAGCAGGCCCGCGGCTTCGATCCCAAGGTGATCGTCGAGGAGGGCTTCCTCAACGCGCGCGAGGTCGAGTGTGCGGTGCTGGGCCCGCTGACAGCAGGTGGCGACGTGCGGACCTCGCGTCCAGGTGAGATCGTCGTCCACACCGAATCGGCGTTCTACGATTTCGATGCCAAGTACCTGCCCGAGGGGCAGGTCGACTTGAAGATCCCGGCAGAGCTGCCGGCCGAGATCGAGCAGCAGGTCCGGCGGGTGGCCGCCGAGTGCTTCACCTGCTTGGAGGTCGAAGGCCTCGCTCGGGTCGACACCTTCGTGACCTCGGACGGCGAGGTCATCATCAATGAGATCAACACGATGCCCGGATTCACCGAGCTTTCGATGTTCCCGAGCCTGTGGCAGGTCACCGGTCTCGACTATCGCGACCTCATCACCGACCTGATCGAGCAGGCTTTGACCCGCCCGAACTCGGTCATTCGGTAGTTTGTCGTCATGACTTCTGGCAGCGCCCAAAACGAGACTGTCGGGGATCTCGGCGAGTTTCCCCTCATCAGCTTGATCACCCGCAATCTCGCCCTGCCGCCCGCGGTTTCGGTTGGTCCGGGCGATGACTGCGCCGTCTATCTGATCAACGGCTCGGCGCTGACGACCACTGACATGCTGATCGAGGGCGTCCATTTCCGACGCAGCTGGTCGAGCCCTGCCGAGATCGGTCACAAGTGCGTCGCGGTGAACCTGGCCGACGTGGAGGCCATGGGCGGCACACCGGTGGCGATGGTGATCAGTCTGGGGCTGCCTTCAGATCTGCCGGTCACCTGGGTCAAGGAGTTCATGACCGGGGTCCGCGAGGAGGCCG
The DNA here is from genome assembly GCF_032229645.1 of Brooklawnia sp. Lineage (NCBI taxonomy): Bacteria > Bacillati > Actinomycetota > Actinomycetes > Propionibacteriales > Propionibacteriaceae > Brooklawnia > Brooklawnia sp. The sequence goes on along the minus strand of NZ_JAVTWX010000046.1, from coordinate 54,220 downwards.
AACTGGGCGGAGTCGCGCTGGTCGGAGGCGATATGACATCGGCGCGCGACATCACCATCTCGGTCACAGTGATCGGCGAGACCGGTGGCCGTGGGCCGGTGCTGCGATCAGGTGCCCGGCCGGACGATGTTGTCGCCGTGCGCGGACGGCTCGGCTGGGCGGCCGCAGGCCTGGCAGCGCTGCTGCGCGGCTTCCGGTCGCCTCGAGCGGCAGTGGATTCCCAACGTGCTCCTCAGGTGCCCTACGGCGCCGGACGTCAGGCCGCCGAGGCCGGCGCGTCCGCGATGATCGACGTCTCGGACGGCCTGCTCGCCGATCTCGGGCATATTGCCGAGGCCAGCGAGGTCTCGATCGACCTGGATTCGGCGCGGTTCACCGTGGCCGATCCGGTGCACGCTGTCGCCTCCGCGCTGAATGCCGACCCGCTCGGGTTCGTGCTCGGCGGCGGCGAGGATCACGCCATGGCCGCCACCTTCGCACCCGGCAAGGTACCTGACGGCTGGGATGTCGTCGGGCTGGTGGGCCACGCCGATGAGGAGACTGGTCCGGTCGTGTTGGTGGACGGCGCGCAATGGGAAGGCGACAAAGGCTGGACGCATTTCCGCTCGTGAACACGGGGATCGTGACTGCCGTGCGGAGTTGACCGGCGTGGGAATCCCCGGGTGTGCATTGAGCCTGCGGTAATCTGCCGACATGGTGACCAGCGCGTCTTCCCCGGCGCGGTCTCGCGGTTCATCGTCCAGCTCCAGCAGCAGGACGTCGAAACCGAGTTCGCGCGCGTCCGGAAGCTCAAAGAAACCAGCGTCCAGAAGAACCAGCCGGACGCAGACTCCGGCGACCCCTCCGAACCCGGTTGGGCGGGTGCTGTCGGGGATCTGGAATGGCACCGCGCGTGGCTTGGGCAGGCTTGCCCGCGGCGTCGGAGACACGCATCAGGCCGATTCCGCGCTGCGTCGCGATGGCGTCGGCCTGGGACTGTTCTGCCTGGCCGTGATCGTGGCCGCATCCTTCTGGCTGGCCATTCCCGGACTGCTGGGGGAGTGGGTTCGCATCGGCGTATCCACCGTCGTCGGCCTGAGCGGCTACGCACTGCCCGTGCTGCTGGCCTTGATGAGCTGGCGCACGCTGCGCAACCCGGAGGCCAACGGACCGGCCGGACGCCAGTTCGTCGGCTGGACGATTCTCGGCTTCGGTGTGCAGGGCGTGGTCAATCTGGCTCACTCGCCGCTGCCTGCGCCTTCGGACATGGAACTGCTGCGCGGCTTCGGGGGTATCGTCGGCTACGTCGCGTCCTCGATGATGACCCAGCTGATGCCGCTGTGGCTGGCCGCCTTCGTGCTCTCGCTGATCGGCTTGTTCGGGCTGGTCATCGTCGTCGGGCGTCCGCTCTACGAGTGGGCGGCGCTCGCGCAGCGCGTGGCAGGCTGGTTCGCAAGCCGATTCGCCGCCGGTCGCGATGCCGCTGCCGAGAAGCTGCACTACGGTGTGGACGAGGCCTATGACACGCCCCTGGTGGGGCACCGGGAACCTTCGACCAGGATCGACGAGCCGGCCGCGATCGAACCCGGCAGCGCCGAAGGTGTTTTGGCGGAGCACGAGACGAGCGAGTTCCTGGCCCCGGAGCCACCGCCGGTACGGCCCGGCCGGTCCAAGACCAAGGTCACTGCCGGATTGGCGACCGCCGAACCCGAGCCCCCCGTCGAGCTGGAGGCCCCACCACATACGGCGGCACCGCAGCGTTCGGAGCAACTCGCGCTGTCGGGCGATGTCGTCTACACGTTGCCGGATCCTGCCATGCTGAAGGCCGGCACGATCCCGAAGGCGCGTACCGAGGCGTCCGATGCAGTCGTCGGACGACTGAGCGATGTCTTCACCGAATTCGATATCGACGCACGAGTCACCGGCTACACCCGCGGGCCGACGGTCACGCGCTACCAGGTCGAGGTCGGCAACGGAGTCAAGGTCGAGAAAGTCACCGGTCTGTCGAAGAACATCGCCTACGCCGTCGGCTCGGCAGATGTGCGCATCCTCAGCCCGATCCCGGGGCGCTCGGCCATCGGCATCGAGATTCCCAACCGGGACAAGGAGGTCGTGTCCCTCGGCGATGTACTGCGCAGCCAGAAGGCCCGCAACGATCATCATCCGCTGACCGTCGGCCTGGGCAAGGATGTCGAGGGCGGCTACGTCATCGCCAACATCGCCAAGATGCCGCATCTGCTGGTCGCCGGCGCCACCGGTTCAGGCAAGTCGAGCTTCGTGAACTCGCTGATCACCTCGATCATGATCCGCTCCACGCCCGACGAGGTGCGCATGATGCTGGTCGACCCCAAGCGGGTCGAACTCAACCAGTACGAGGGCATCCCGCACCTGGTCACCCCGATCATCACCAACCCGAAGAAGGCAGCGGACGCGCTGCAATGGGTGGTGCGCGAGATGGATCAGCGCTACGACGACCTGGCGGCATTCGGCTTCCGGCATATCGATGACTTCAACAAGGCCGTCCGCGGCGGCCAAGTGCAGCTGCCTCCGGGCAGCGAGCGGGTGCTGGCTGCCTACCCGTATCTGCTGGTAGTGGTCGACGAACTCGCGGACCTGATGATGGTGGCTCCACGCGACGTCGAGGACTCGATCGTGCGCATCACCCAGCTGGCCCGCGCCGCAGGTATTCACCTGGTGCTGGCGACTCAGCGTCCATCGATCGATGTGGTGACCGGTTTGATCAAGGCGAACGTGCCCAGCCGTCTGGCGTTCGCAACCAGTTCGATGACCGACTCGCGGGTCATCCTCGATCAGCCCGGTGCCGAGAAACTGGTCGGCCAAGGCGATGGGCTCTTCTTGCCGATGGGTGCGTCCAAGCCGATGCGCGTGCAAGGGGCCTGGGTGACAGAGGCGGAGATCCGCGAGGTTGCCGAATACCTGAAGACCCAGCTGACCCCGCAGTATCGCCCGGACGTGGCCGCCGCTGCGGAGGCGGCCCCGAAGGTGGCTGAGGACATCGGTGACGATCTGGAACTGGTGCTGGACGCTGCCAGGCACATCATCGAGTTGCAGCTGGGTTCCACCTCGATGCTGCAACGCAAGCTGAGAGTGGGCTTCGCCAAGGCCGGACGTATCATGGACATCTTGGAGAACCGTGGTGTCGTCGGCCCGTCCGAAGGCAGCAAGCCGCGAGAGGTTCTCGTCAAGCCCGACGATTTGGATGAGGTGCTCGCCAATCTGGCGAACGGATCATGACGACTGCAGTCCACCTGGTGAGCCTCGGTTGCTCACGAAACGACGTTGACTCCGAGGAACTTGCTGCCCGGCTGGACGCCGAAGGCTTCTGCCTGGTCGATGACCCCGACCAGGCAGAGGTCATCATGGTCAACACCTGCGGATTCATCGAACAGGCCAAGAAGGACTCCATCGACACCCTGCTGTCCGCGGCCGACCACAAGGCCTCCGGGCAGGCCCGGGCCGTTGTCGCTGTCGGGTGCATGGCCGAACGCTATGGCAACGAGTTGGCAGCGGCATTGCCCGAGGCGGACGCGGTGCTGGGCTTCGACTCCTATCCCCAGATCGCCGCGAAGCTGCGGACGATTCTTGCCGGTGGGCACGTCGCTTCGCATGAACCCAAGGACCGTCGCACGCTGCTGCCGTTGATGCCCGCTGCCCGCCAGGCGGCTGCCCATGACATGCGGGCGCCGTTGGCCGTGCCCGGTCATGGCGCATCGCGGCTGGCGTTGGATACCGCAGATCGTGACGCGGACCATCGTCCGCTGCTGGGACCGCCGGTGCTGCGCCGCAGGCTGCACGGCGGACCGTTCGCTCCGCTGAAGATCGCCTCGGGCTGTGACCGCAGGTGCGCCTTCTGCGCGATTCCGTCATTCCGCGGCTCGTATCTGTCGCGCCCGGCCGATGAGATCATCGCCGAGGCCCATTGGCTGGCCGGCGAAGGCGTCAAAGAGATCATGCTGGTGAGCGAGAACTCGTCGTCCTACGGCAAGGATTTGGGCAGACCGCGGGCATTGCCCGATCTGCTGGAGCGGTTGACCGAGGTGGACGGTTTGGAGTGGATCCGGGTCAGCTACCTGCAGCCGGCCGAAATCACCCCGGAGATCTTGAAGGCGATGGCCTGCGTGCCGAAGGTCGTGCCCTACTTCGATCTCTCCTTCCAGCACGCATCCGGGCCGCTGCTACGCCGGATGCGGCGCTTCGGCGACGCCGAGCAGTTCTTGAACCTCATTTCGCGGGTGCGTGCGCTGGCGCCACAGGCGGGTATCCGCAGCAACTTCATCGTGGGCTTCCCCGGTGAGACCGACGACGATGTGCAGATCCTGGCCGATTTCCTCGACGAAGCGCAGCTGGATGTTGCCGGAGTCTTCTCCTACTCACCTGAGGACGGCACCGAAGGCGCCACCATGGACGGCGGGCTCGATCCGGACGAGATCGACGAGCGTCACGAGGCGATCAGCTCGCTGATCGATGAGGTCTGCAATCAGCGGGCCGCGGACCGGATCGGTGAACGCGTGCAGGTGCTGGTCGAGAACACCGATGACGGCGAGATCAGCGGACGCGCTGCCCATCAGGGGCCGGAGGTCGACGGCACGACCTCGCTGATAGCTGTGGATCGGCCCGCGATCGGTGACCTCGTGGACGCGGTGGTGGTCGGCAGCGAGGGTGTCGATCTGATGGCCGAGGTGGCCTAAGAACCCGGCCGCGACCAGTAGAGTTTCAACGGCGGCACCGACGGCGGGGCCGGGGAGGAGCAGGCATGAGCCAGGCTGATGGTGGCAAGCCCGAGAAGTTACTGGGATTCACCTGGAATGTGCCGAATGCACTGACCATTTTGCGGATGGTACTGGTGCCGGTCTTCGTGGTCGTCTTCCTGATGCACCCGCACGACCAGGGCTGGAGGCTTTGGGCGACGGTCATCTTCGTGGTCGCGATCCTCACCGACAGTCTGGACGGTCATATCGCCCGCAAATATGACCTGGTCACCAACTTCGGCAAGATCTGGGATTCGATCGCCGACAAGGCGCTGACCGGGATGGCATTCGTTGTGCTGTCGGTCGTCGGTGAGCTGCCGTGGTGGATGACCATCATCATCTTGTTGCGGGAGTGGGGGATAACCGCGCTGCGCTTCGCGATCCTCAAGTACGGCGTGATGGCGGCGAACCGCGGCGGCAAACTCAAGACTTTGGTGCAATCGTTCGCGTTGATCGCATTCGTGCTCTGGCTGCCCGGCCTCGGCGTGTGGTTCGAGGTCATCAAGTGGGCGCTGATGTGGATCGCGTTCGTGCTGACGGTGGTCACCGGTATCGACTATCTCTTCGAGGCGAGCAAACTGCGCAAGGCGTCGCTCGAGGCCGGCGGACCGGTCGATATCAGCAAGGGTGTCGCCGACGAGGTCGAGCTGCCAGAGGCTCCAGAAGCACTCCCCGACGACGGCGAGCATCTGGGATGACTCGGCCGAACACGAGCCCGTCCGCTGGTCCGCCGGACGCGGCAGTAGAGCAGCTGACGCCGACGGCAGCTCAGACCATTCAACTGCTGCTGAACCGCGATTGCACGGTGGCCACCTGCGAATCGCTCACCGGCGGCGGTATCGGTGTCGCGTTGACTTCGGTGGCAGGCGCCTCGGCGGTCTTCCGAGGCGGACTGATCACCTATGCGTCCGACCTGAAAGCGAGCCTGGCAGGTGTGGACGCCGAGTTCATTGCCGAACATGGGGTGATCAACGAGCACACCGCTAAACAGATGGCGGTCGGTGCGGCCTGGAACTGCCGGGCCGATGTCGGTGTGTCATGCACAGGAGTCGCCGGTCCCGACGATGAAGACGGTGAGGCGCCCGGGACCGTCTGGCTGGGGCTGGCACTGCCGCCACGATGGGACGACCCGATCAGGGCGCGGCTCTTGAGCCTGGAGGGTGATCGCGGGCAGATCCGCGCGCAGACCATCGCGTCCGCATTGACCTGGCTGAACGAGTGCTTGCGCGAGCCCGCGCACGGTTGATGGAAACTAGTTGAATTCTGGACGGAATAAACGGGCGGGCGCTTCGCGTTGAGTGTTCGTCTGCGCTCGACTTAGGGCGCCTGTCTGGGAGGCTACGCGATGGCTGTGTTGGCTCGTGAATTGCTTGGTGAGGTGTTGCGCTCGGAGCGGATCCGTCAAGGACGCACGCTGCGTGAGGTCTCCTTGGCCGCTCGGGTAAGTCTGGGATACCTGTCTGAGGTTGAACGGGGCCAGAAAGAGGCCTCCAGCGAGCTGCTGCAGTCGATCAGTCAGGCCTTGGGCGTACCGCTCTCGCAGGTCTACGCCGCAGTGGCCGAACGTTTCAGTGAGGCCGATCTGCGCCAGGCTGCATTGGCGGCCTGAACCCCGCTCGATAGTTGTTGACGGCGTCGTGTCCTTCGAGGACGCGGCGCCGTTATCAGTGTCTGCTGAAGATGGACGAACACCGGCCGCGCCCGCATCAGCATCTCGCGCGGTCATGCTCGATCGCACTATGACCGGTCGGCCGGTCAGGGTCCTGGTACGCGGCGCCGTTTGCGGAATCCCTGCGGAACCATCGCGAAACCGGCGTCGGTGAGGTCCGCGCGCAACTCGCGGACCTCCAGCGCGGGGCGGCCGTTGATCCGTTCGATGGTGATGTCGTCGATGCGGCCGTCGTCGATCGTGTCGGCGAGGCATCGCAACGCCTCGCCGAGCAGCGGGTCACCCGGGGGTTTGGCGACCATCAACGTGTGCGCGCCGCGTTCCAGATAGCCGATCAGTTCTCCTTCGGCAAGCAAGACCATCGATCCGGCCCCACGATTGGGACGGTGTCCCTCGAGCTGCGGCCAGCCCAATGCGGCGCCATAGGGATTTGCCGGATCGCAGGAAGCCAAGACCAGTACCGAACTACGCGCTGTCGCTCTGCCCCCGGTCGCCGATCCTTGCTCCCGCAGTCGCTCGACCGCCCCGGGAAGAGCGAACTGCGCCCCACCCAGTCCGTCAACGAAATAGCCGCGGCGGATGGCGCCGCGCTCCTCCAGTGCCGACAGCACCTGGTATGCCTGCGCGAAACTCGGCACCAGGGCTTCGCTGGCCACAGCGGGTTTGGTGAGCACGCCGTGGCGTCCGAGCAGCAGACCGACGTCTTGCACGAGCTGATCGGTGGGGCTGAGTTCACCTCTGGGAAGCGCGGCCCACCGCGTGCTGGCACCCGGGCGCGTGGGAATGACGATCGTGCGCGGAAGCATCCGGCGGCGGGGACTGGGCGCCCGCATTCGTCGTTGCACTTTCTGGCCGCACCACTGGCGGACGACAGCGAACGAGTCCGTGGCGATCCAGCCGGCCCAGGCGAGCTCCCAGATCAACCGCTGCGCGTCGGCTTCGGTGAGGTCGTCGTCGGCCAGGTCGGCGGCCCGCCATGCGCCGCCGCTGCTCAACCGCTCCAGTAGCGCCACCGCGGTGGCGCTGGGCAGTTCGTCGATCGCAGGCAGCCCGACGTCACCGGGCCATAGCTGCACCCAGCCGTCCGTGTCTGAGATCTGCCCACGCCCGCTCCAGCGGACGGCGCCATCTGACAGCAACTCGTCGAGCATCTCCGGGCGGTAGTCGGCCACCCGGGCGGGCAGTACCACCGATTCGAGAATTGACGCCGGGATCGGTACCCCGGCCAGCTGATCGATGGCCGCGCTGAGCGTTCCCACGCCTGTTCCAGCGACATCCAGCTCCTGCCAACTGGTCAGAAAACCCGCGAATGCCTGCTGGCCCACCGGTTGCACACTGCGCCGCAGCCGAGCCAGCGTCCGGTGTTTCAGGGCGTCCAGAACGCGCCGGTGAATGAAGCGAGGCGCTGCACCGGGTTCGGCCTGCCCGTATCTGGTGAGCTCCCCGGTCGCGCAGAGCACATCGAGGCCCGCACGGATGACCCGTTCGCCGATACCGAAGCGCTCGCTGAGTTGAGTCGGCCAGACCAGCACGTGATGCCTCGACCAACGTTCGCAGAGCCGCTCGACCGCGCTGGGCGTCAGCTCGGCCCGTGGACACCGATCGTCGCCGTGCGTGGGCGCGAGCCAATCCAGGTCATCGGTGACCACCCACATGCACCCGTCGCCGGGACCGGTCCGGTTCGATTCGCGCGAAGGAACGTCGAAGCTCAGCCGGCTGACTCGTCCTTGCTCGGCCAGCCCGGTCAGCCAATCGGTGACGCCGGTGGCGGGGGAGCAACGTTCGGCGAGCTCGACAGCGGTCAATGGGCCGATCCTGCGGAGCAGATCCCACAGTTGTTCGGCATCGCCGGCCTGCCAGCCCGGGGCCAGTCGTTGCAGCTCGTCATTGAGCTCGTCCGCGATCGCCGGATCGAAGAGATCGCCTTCGCCGCCGCGGCCCAGCAACTCGTCCAGCATCGTCGGGTCGAGACTCAGCGCAGCCAGCCGCCGCTCGGCCACCGGCTGATCGCCGTCGTAGATGAACGTCCCGACGAGTCCGAAGACCAACTGCTGAGCGAACGGGGATGCCTGTTCGGTCTCGATCCCGACCACCCGGATTCGCCGCGCTTGGATCGCGCCGAGCAGGTCCAGCAGGCCGGGCATGTCGAAGACGTCGTCGAGACACTCGCGGATGGCTTCCAGAGTGATCGGAAAGTCGGGGTATTCGCGGGCTACCTGAAGCAGTTGGGCCGCCCGTTGACGCTGCTGCCACAGCGGCGAACGCTTACCCGGATTGCGTTTGGGGAGCAGCAGCGCGCGTGCCGCGCATTCCCGGAACCGTGCCGAGAACAGCGCGGACGCGCCCACCTCGCGCTCGACGAGCTGCTGAACGCTGGTCAGATCGATTCCGGTGAGGATCTCAGCACCGGGAGGTTCGGCGTCGGTGTCGGGCACCCGCAGCACGATGCCGTCGTTGGTGCACATCACCTGCGGGTCGGCTTCGTAGCGTTCGCGCAGCTGGCTGCGGAGCAGCATCGACAGCGGCGTGAGCACCGCGCTACCGACGCTCGTCAGTACGCAGACTCGCCAGTCGCCGAGTTCGTCGCGAAACCGCTCGACGACGATCGTGCCGCTGTCGGGCACCGCGCCGGTGGCGGCCAGCTCATCGCGGACATAGCGCACCAGATTGCTGGTGGCAGACGCGTCCAGGCCAGCGCGGGCCGGTAGCTGTGCCACGCAGCCGTCCGGGTCGGTGGCGAGCCGGCCGGTCAGCTCCCCGATAGCCTCGCCGAGCTCGATCGGGCGGGAAGCCGAGTCGCCGTGCCAGAACGGCAACCGTCCGGGAGCCCCGGGCGCCGGACTGACGACCAGGTGGTTGACTGTGATCTCTTCGATGCGCCAACTGGTCGTGCCGAGGGTGAAGACATCGCCCACTCTGGATTCGTAGACCATCTCTTCGTCCAGCTCGCCGACCCGGCGTCCGGCATTGGCCCGTTCGCCGGTGCCGCTGGCGCTGCCTGCCAGATATACCGGGTAGTTGCCGCGATCGGGGATCGTCCCTCCGCTGATGGTGACCAGCTGCCGGGCCCCCGGCCTGGCCGACAGCACTCCGGTCGTGGCGTCGAGCGCGAGGCGGGGGCGAAGCTCCGCGAACTGCTCACTGGGATAGCGACCGCACAACATATCGACGACCGCGTCGAATCCCGAACGCGGCAACTCACGGAACGGATCGGATCTACGGACCAGATCGAAGATCTCGGCCGGCCGTTGCGGACGGATCAGGCAGATCGAGACGAGTTGCTGCGCCAAGACGTCCAGTGGGTTGCGCAACCGCGGCAGCGCCTCGATCAACGCCTGCTTCATACGGTCGACGACCACGGTGCATTCCAGCAGATCGCCACGTGAGGTCGGAAAGAAGACGCCACGGCTGACCGCGCCCACGCCGTGCCCCGCTCGTCCGATGCGTTGCAGGGCGCTGGCCACCGATCCGGGTGCCTGAGCTTGAATCACCAGATCGACCGCACCCATGTCGATGCCGAGTTCGAGCGAAGAGGTGGCGACCACGCAGGGCAGCCGTCCGGCCTTGAGCTCGGACTCGATCTCGAGCCGGCGGTGCTTGCTGACCGAGCCGTGGTGGGCCCGGGCGACGATGGGTACCCCAGACGATTCGTCATAGCCGGGACTCGAACCGGACCGCGCGGTGGCTACGTTCGGTGGATCGAACTGGACATAGGGCTCGCCGTGGCGCATCGCGTTCAGTTCGTTGAGCTGGGCGGTCAGCCGCTCGGCGCTGCGCCGTGAATTCACGAAGCAGATCGTCGATCGGTGCTGCTCGATGAGGTCGAGAATGCGGGGCGTGACCCAGGTCCAGATCGAGTTGGTGACGGCCTCGCCGTCGGTGCCAACGCTGGCATGCAACTCGGTCATGTCGTCGACCGGCACCTCAATGCTCAGCTGCCACTTCTTGTTCGAGGGCGGCTCGATGACGCTGACCCGGCGATCCCCGCCCAAGAAGCCGGCCACCTGCTGAACCGGATTGACGGTCGCCGATAGTCCGATGCGCTGCGGATCGACACCGGCGGACGACAACCGTTCCAGGCTGACGGCCAGGTGCGCGCCGCGTTTCGTCGCGGCCAGTGCATGAACCTCATCGACGATGACGGTTTCGACCTGGGTGAGTGTCTCGGCCGCGCCGCCGGAGAGCATCAGGAACAGCGACTCGGGAGTCGTTATCAAGATGTCGGGAGGATGACGCACCAGGCCGCGGCGCTGGCTGGCCGGCGTGTCTCCCGACCGCACTGCCACCCGCACCTCGGGGGGTGGCAGCCCGAGCCGGCGTGCGGCGGCTTGCATGCCGCGTAGCGGGACACGAAGGTTGCGCTCCACATCGACCGCCAGTGCCTTCAACGGCGAGATATAGAGCACCCGCACCTTGCCGCTAGCGGGAGTGGTCGCAAGTCTGTCCAGACTGTGCAGGAAGGCGGCGAGTGTCTTGCCGGACCCGGTGGGGGCGACCACCAGCGCGTGCTCGCCGGCACCGATGGCCTGCCATGCTGCGCATTGCGCGGTGGTCGGACGCTCGAAGGCTTCCTCGAACCAGACGCGGGTGGGCTCGCTGAACCGAGCCAGCGCGTCGGGGGAAACCGTGTCGTCCATGCAGTCATTGTGACCATGGCCACTGACAAAAACCGATCCTCGCAGCAGATCGGGCGGGTGATGACCGCACACGGCAGGCAAAGGCACCGGGCGGACCACGGTTTCAGCCTGAATCCGGCGTGCCTGCGGGGTCGCGCAGTAGGCGGAAATCGGTGGATCCGGGTTCAGGACCCTTGCCGGTACCCGTAGCGTAGAGGCCATGCGTGAAGCCGAACTATGGCAGCGACTCGTCGCCCACCTAGGGTCAGGCTATGCCCGCGTGTGGGCGGAGCAGGTCGTGCTGAGTGATCTCGCCGGACGCACGGTAGCCGAAGCGCTCTCCGCCGGCGTGCCGTGCAAGACGATCTGGCGCGCTGCTTGGACGCAGCTTGAGCTGCCCGCAAGCGATCGTTGAGGCATACGAAATGTCAGCGCGACACGCGCGCAAAGATGCACTTCGAACACGTGTTCGGTTATCCTTGTTGGAGGTTGAGAACGTGACGGAGTTATCCACAGTCCAAGGCGGGCGGTAAAAAATGTCGGCAGGCCGGTCTAGATTGCTGTCAACGTCAACCACCCATACTTCCAGGGCATCCCTGGCACAGAGAGGACAAGGCAAGATGGCTGTTGCAGATCGCGAGAAGGCCCTCCAGGCAGCACTCGCCCAAATTGAGAAGCAGCACGGCAAAGGCGCGATCATGCGGCTGGGAGATCAGAGCCACGCCCAGATCGAAGTCATCCCCACCGGTTCGATTGCGCTCGATGTCGCTCTTGGTATCGGTGGACTTCCCCGAGGCCGCATCGTTGAGGTTTACGGTCCCGAATCGAGCGGCAAGACCACCGTCGCATTGCATGCGATCGCCAATGCGCAAGCCGAAGGCGGCATCTGCGCCTTCATCGACGCCGAGCATGCTCTTGACCCGACCTATGCCGCAGCGCTCGGTGTCGATACCGATGCGCTGCTGGTGAGCCAGCCCGACAACGGCGAGCAGGCACTTGAGATCGCCGATACCCTGATTCGCTCGGGTGCACTGGCACTGATCGTCATCGACTCCGTGGCCGCGCTCACCCCGAAGGCCGAGATCGAGGGCGAGATGGGCGACTCCCATGTCGGCCTGCAGGCCCGGCTGATGAGCCAGGCATTGCGCAAGATCACCGGCGCCCTGAAATCTGCCAACACCACGGCGATCTTCATCAACCAGCTGCGCGAGAAGATCGGCGTCATGTTCGGCAGCCCCGAGACCACCACCGGTGGCCGTGCATTGAAGTTCTATTCGTCGGTCCGTCTCGATGTGCGACGCATTGAGTCGCTCAAGGACGGCACTGAGGTCGTAGGCAACCGTACACGCGTGAAGGTCGCCAAGAACAAGGTCGCGCCGCCGTTCAAGCAGGCGGAGTTCGACATCATGTACGGACGAGGCATCTCTCGCGAGGGCAGTCTGATCGACATGGGTGTGGATGTCGGGCTCGTGCGCAAGGCGGGTTCGTGGTTCACCTACGGCGACGATCAGCTGGGCCAAGGCAAGGAGAATGCCCGCAACTATCTGCTGGCGAATCCGGACATGGCCAACGAGTTGGACACCAAGATTCGCCAAGCGATGGGTATGGGTGAGGCAGAAGTGCCCGAGGGCGTCGATCCGGTTACCGGAGAGGTCGACTTCTGATCGCCGAGGAACCCCCGGCCGATGGCATCGCGGCCGAACCAGCGGCCGACGCGTACTCGGTGACCCGTGAAATCGCCCTGCGAGCTCTCGATCGACGTGCCTACGGCCGGGTAGAGCTCGCTCAGTACCTGGCCCGCAAGGGTGCGGAGCACGATCCCATAGAGCAGGTGCTCCGCCGGTTCGAAGAGGTCGGGCTGATCAACGACACCGCTTTCGCGCAGCAGTGGGTGGACACCCGACAACGCGGACGACTGCTACCGCGTCGCGCGTTGACCGTCGAGTTACGCCGCAAGGGGATCGACGAGGAGACCATCGCCGAGGCGGTGGCACCCGTCGACCACGAGGTCGAGGCCGACTCAGCGCTGGAGTTCGCTCGTCGTAAGGCGCGTAGCGCAGCTGGCCTGGACCGCGAGGTGGCATTGCGCCGGATAGCCGGGGCACTGGGCAGGCGCGGATTCAGTGGGGAGCTGGCGTGGTCGTCCGCTCGGCAAGCCCTTGAGGAGCTTGCCGAGCCGTAGAACGATCGCGTTTGCGGTCAGCGCTCGATCGTGTCGAGCCGCAGCGTCTTGGCCAGCACGACGTCCAGATCGGTGCATGCGCCGAACCGAGAACCGGATCCGGCATCGACGAATCTCGATCCGGGCGACTCAACCATTACAGTGGATGGGCCATGACCACGCAGATCACACCGTCCGCATCGCGCACCTACCAGGTCATCACCTATGGGTGCCAGATGAACGTGCACGATTCCGAACGCATCGCAGGACTTCTCGAGGAGGCGGGGCTGGTCGCTGCACCCCCGTCGTCCGGCGAGGTCGCCGATGCCGACGTGGTCGTCTTCAATACCTGCGCCGTACGTGAGAACGCCGACAACAGGCTCTACGGCAACCTTGGCCATATGGCGCGCATCAAGCGCGAGCGTCCCGGCATGCAGATCGCCGTGGGCGGCTGCATGGCTCAAAAGGACCGTGATCTGATCACGGCCAAGGCTCCTTGGGTCGACGTCGTCTTCGGCACGAACAATCTTGGTTCGTTGCCGGTGCTGTTGGAGCGAGCTCGAATCACCGAGCAGGCGCAGGTGGAGATCAAGGAGGCCCTACAGACCTTTCCGTCCAACCTGCCCACCCGGCGTGACTCGGCGTATGCGGCCTGGGTGTCGGTCAGCGTCGGCTGCAACAACACCTGCACCTTCTGCATCGTGCCGAGCCTGCGCGGCAAAGAGACTGATCGCAGGCCCGGCGAGATACTGCGCGAGATCGAGATGCTGGTCGGCGACGGCGTCCAGGAGATCACGCTGCTCGGACAGAACGTGAACACCTATGGTGTGGAGTTCGGCGATCGCACGGCCTTCGCCCAGCTGTTGCGCTCCTGCGGCGAAATCGATGGCTTGGAGCGAGTACGGTTCACCAGCCCCCATCCGGCCTCGTTCACCAACGATGTCATCGAGGCCATGGCCGAGACGCACAACATCATGCCGAGCCTGCACATGCCCCTGCAATCGGGATCCGACAAGGTTCTTCGTGCAATGCGCCGTAGCTACCGCCACGACCGCTTCCTGCGCATCCTGGACGATGTGCGCTCCGCGATGCCGCACGCGGCGATCACCACGGACATCATCGTCGGCTTTCCAGGTGAGACCGACGAGGACTTCGAAGAGACACTCGATGTGGTCCGCCGGGCACGGTTCAGTGCGGCGTTCACCTTCCAGTACTCCATCCGGCCGGGCACACCGGCGGCCACCATGCCCGACCAGGTGCCCGCTGAGGTCGTCCAGGAACGCTACGAGCGGTTGGTGGCCGAGATCGAGCAGATCGCCTGGGACGAAAACAAGGCGCTGGTCGGCAGCACCGTGGAGGTCCTTTTCGCTGCGGGCGAGGGACGCAAGGACCACCGCACCGCGCGAGTCAGCGGACGCGCCCGCGACAACAGACTGATCCATGTCGCGATACCCGACGATACGGCTCTTCAGCCGCGCCCGGGAGACATCGCCGAGGTGCAGATCACCCATGCGGCTCCGCACCATCTGGTAGCCGATGCGCCGATCCGCAGCCTGCGCCGTACTCGCGGCGGCGATGCCTGGCAGGCGGCCCACCAACCGCGTCCAACCGGAATCGGGCTCGGGCTTCCCGCGATTCAGGTTCCCTGAGATGGCGGATCGACTGCCGCTGATCGTACTCATCGGGCCGACGGCCAGCGGGAAGTCGTCCCTGGCTATTCACCTGGCCCGGCTGCTGGCTGCTCGGGGCCGGCCCGCCGAGATCGTCAACGCCGATTCGATGTTGGTCTATCGCGGCATGAACATCGGGACGGCCAAACCGTCGGCAGCCGAGCTGGCGAGCGTGCATCATCATCTGGTCAACATCATGGAGATCACCCAAACGGCATCGGTTGCGCAGTTTCAGTCGATGGCCCGCACCGTTGTCGGTCAGCTGCGCGACCAGGGCGTCATACCGATCCTTGTCGGTGGCAGCAGTCTGTATATCAGGGCGATCATCGACCGCTTCGAGTTTCCCGGCACCGATCCCGAGATTCGCCGGAAGTGGCAGGACGAGCTTGACCGCATCGGCGCTGCCGCGCTACACGCCGTGCTCGCCGAGAAGCATCCGGATGCGGCCGCGAGCATCCTTCCGGGCAACGGTCGGCGCATCGTGCGCGCGCTCGAAGTGATCGAACTCACCGGTGATTTCAGTCCCCGGCTGCCCGGGCCGGTTTACGAGCTGGCAGATGTCCACCAGTTCGGTTGTCATCTGGAACGGGCCGAGATGGACGCTCGAATCGCCGCCAGAGTCGCTCAGATGTGGGCCGATGGCTTGGTGGACGAGGTACGCGGCCTCGTTGCTCAGGGACTGCGCGAAGGGTTGACCGCGTCGCGCGGGCTCGGGTACCAGCAAGTACTGGCATATCTCACCGGAGAACTGACCGAGGACCAAGCCAAGCAGGCAACCATCGACGGCACCCGCCGATTTGCCCGCAAACAGCTTGGCTGGTTCGCCCGGGACCCACGCATCAGCTGGTTGGATGCCGCAGGTCCTGCGGCTGCTGAGACCATCGCGGATGTCCTCGGTTTTTGCCTTGATGAGTGAAAGACTGAGCAGATGCAGACCTTGGGCTTTGCGAAGGGCCACGCCACCCACAACGACTTCGTCATTCTCCTCGATCGTGAGGCCATGACCTCGGTGTCCGCTCAGACCGTACGCTGGCTGTGCGATCGGCGCGCCGGAATCGGCGGTGACGGCCTGCTGCGGGCCGTGCGTAGCGAGTTGATACCCGAATGGCACGGCGATCCGTCCTTGTGGTTTATGGACTACCGGAACGCCGACGGCTCTATCGCCGAGATGTGCGGCAACGGGCTGCGATTGTTCGTTCGCTATCTGATCGATCAGGGTCTTGTTGACACCGAGCCGGTTCAAGTCGCCACCCGAGCCGGCCTTCGCGAGGCCTGGCCGTATCCCGATGGACGCATCAAGGTCAGCATGGGGCAGGCGGTGGTCGCCGAGCAGCCGACCTGGGTCGAGGCTGACGGGCATCGTTATACCGCCACGATGGTCGATGTCGGAAACCCGCACGCAGTGGTTCGGTTGGACGATATCGAGGCGCTGAAGACGTTGGATCTGACGATCGCCCCGATCTACGATCCGGCCGACTATCCGGCTGGGGTGAATGTGGAGTTCATTGTGCCGACCAGCGAGAACGAGTTGGCGATGCGTGTCTTCGAGCGGGGCGTGGGGGAGACCCAGTCGTGCGGCACCGGTGTGGTCGCATCGGCGGCTGCCCAGCTGGATCGATTGGGCGCACAGGCCACAGGCATGGCGGTCACCGTGCCGGGCGGCACCTTGAAGGTGGACTTCGACGCAGAGCAGGCCTACCTGACCGGTCCGGCAGTGGTGGTTGCGCATGGCCGGGTGAACCTGCCGAAGCTGGGATGAGCGCTTTGAATCGACCGGCTATAAGCTTGTTTGACGATGATCAACGATGCTGTGAACCACAACGACGATAACTGGGACACCGACGAGGATTTCGGCGATCTGGACGAGATTCTCGACGACGACGAGTTGGACGACGAGGTCGACGACGGAGAACTTGATCTGGCTCAGCGCCGCACGCTGCGACGAGTGGCCGGGTTGTCGACCGAACTCGACGATGTCAGCGAGGTCGAGTACCGCCAGCTCCGGTTGGAGCGCGTCGTACTCGTGAGCGTTTGGACGACCGGTACCCAGCAGGATGCTGACAACGCCATGTTCGAGCTGAAGGCGCTGGCCCAGACCGCGGGTTCGCAGGTGCTGGAAGGGTTGGTGCAACGGCGCCAGAAGCCCGATCCGGCAACCTATGTTGGCCGCGGCAAGGTCGATGAGGTCCGCGAGGTCGTGCTGGCGACCGGTGCAGACACGGTGATCTGCGATGGCGAACTGAGTCCGGCTCAGCTGCGCACGTTGGAGGACCGCGTTGGAGTCAAGGTCGTCGACCGCACGGCCCTGATCCTCGATATCTTTGCGCAGCATGCGAAGAGCGTGGAGGGCAAGGCGCAGGTCGAATTGGCCCAATTGAACTACCTGAAGCAGCGCCTGCGTGGCTGGGGCGGCAACCTGAGCCGCCAGGTCGGTGGCCGGGCGTCCGGTGGTGCGGGGATCGGCGGCCGAGGCCCCGGCGAGACCAAGATCGAGACCGACCGGCGACGCATCAACCACCGCATCTCGGTGCTGCGCAGCAAGCTGCGTGAGATGGAGGGCACCCGCGCGATCAAGCGTGCCGACAGGCAACGGCATCGCGTCCCTTCGGTGGCCATCGTCGGCTACACCAACGCCGGTAAGTCGTCGCTGCTGAACCGACTCACGCATGCCGGCGTGCTGGTCGAGGACGCCTTGTTCGCGACGCTTGATCCGACCACCCGGCGCTCCACGACCGCAGACGGTCGCGTCTTCACGCTGACCGACACCGTCGGCTTCGTCCGGCATCTGCCGACCGACCTGGTCGAGGCGTTCCGCTCCACTCTGGAAGAGACGATGGACGCCGATCTGCTGCTGCATGTGGTGGACGGTTCAGATGCGGACCCGATCGGTCAGATCGACGCCGTCCATCGGGTGCTTACCGAGATCGGTGCCGCTGATCGTCCCGAACAATTGGTGATCAACAAGATCGACCAGGCCGATCCCGACGTGCTCGCCGTCTTGATGCACCAGTACCCGGATGCGCTGGCGGTCTCCGCGCGCACCGGTGCGGGCATCGATGCCCTGCAGGCCAAGGTCGAGCAGCGGCTGCCGATACCGCAGACCGAGATCAGCGCGCTGCTGCCCTGGGACCGCGGAGATCTGGTCGACCGGCTGCACCGGGAGTCAGAGATGGTCAGCCTCGAGCATCAGGCCGGCGGCACGCTGATCACCGCACGCGTCCATGCCGATCTCGCCGCGCAGTTGGCGCCCTACGCTCAGACCGCCGGGCAGCCGCGGTGAGCGATCTCTCCCAGCAGGCCTCTCAGGCGCTGGCGGCTGCCGTCGCTGCGCTCGGTGGGACATCGCGCCCCGGCCAGCAGACGATGAGTGACCAGGTCGCGGCGAGCCTTGACGACCAGGTGCACCTTCTCGTGCAGGCCGGCACCGGCACCGGCAAATCGCTCGGCTACCTCATCCCGGCCATGATCTGGGCTATGCAGTCCAAACAGACCGCCTTGGTTGCAACGGCGACCCTCGCCTTGCAGGCACAACTCGCGCACAAGGACATTCCCGTCGCTGCGCGGGCGGTGGCTTCGGTGCTGGGCCGTGAGCCCCGCACGCAGGTTCTCAAGGGACGCTCGAACTATGTCTGCCTGCTGCGAGTTCGCGATCAGGCAGGCCCCGGCCAGGATTCGTTGCTGGGCGGGGCAGAGTTGGTCGATGTCGTCCGGGACTCGGCGGTCGATGCCACCTCGGCACTGGGAGCCGAAGTGCTGGCGTTGCGCGAATGGGCCGACCAGCAGGCGAGCGACGGCGGGCTGGCCGACCGAGACGATGCGCCGAGTCACTCTCCCCGGGCGTGGGCGCAGGTTTCGGTGCCGGTACGCGAATGCCTGGGTGCCAACTCCTGCCCCTACGGCGCGGAGTGCTTCGTCGAAGCGTCCCGCGCCAGGGCCCGGCAGGCCGATCTGGTAGTCACCAACCATGCGCTGCTGGCCATCAATGCGATGCATGGGGGTACGGCCCTACCCGAACACGGACCGGTCATCGTGGACGAGGCGCACGAGCTGGTCAACCGTGTCACGGGCGCGGCCAGCAGTGAACTCTCGCCGCAGCAGATCGAGCGGGTCGCCAAACGTGCGAGTAGCTGGCTGGACGATGATCTGGCGGCCGAACTCCTGGAAGCCGCCGACACCGTTTCACAGGCATTGGCCGAGGTGGCCCCGGGCCGCATCACCGAGCCCGGCTCCCTTGCCGTGCAAGCCGCGGAACTGGTACGCGAAGTGACCCGACGGGCCGTCTCCGGGCTGGCGCCCTCATCCGGTCAGACCGCCGAGCCAGAGCAGCAGCAGGCGTCTTCGGCAATGAAGGAGATCTTCGAAATTGCCGAACGGATGGCCAAGCTGGACGAACACGATGTCGTCTGGCTGAGCGCCGGCGAACGGTTCGGTCGCCAGCTCAACATTGCTCCACTGTCGGTTGCCGGGCTGATGCGCGACAAGGTGCTGGAGGATCATCCGACGATCCTGACCTCGGCAACCTTGACCATCGGCGGAGCATTCGAACCGCTGGCGGGCAGCGTGGGACTCCGCCGAGTCGATCGCATTGCTGCCGATGACGAGGCGGGGGACGCCGGACAGTGGCGTGCGATCGATGTCGGTTCGCCGTTCGACTACGGCAGACAAGGCATCTTGTACGTGGCGACCGGGTTGCCGAATCCGGGTCGCGACGGTATCGGACCCGATGCGCTGACCGAACTCGCCGAGCTGATCTGGGCCGCCGACGGCCGAACCCTCGGTCTGTTCGCCTCTCAGCGATCCGCGGAGGCAGCGGCCGAGCACCTGCGAGGAGCGCTGCCCGGGATGAATGTCATGTGCCAGGGTGAGGCGAATCTCAGTGAACTCACCCGCACCTTCATCGCGGATGAGCGGTCGGTGCTGCTCGGCACGATGTCGCTGTGGCAGGGCATCGACGTACCGGGGGACACCTGCCGGCTGGTCGTGATCGACAAGATCCCGTTCCCTCGTCCGGACGACCCGCTGATGCAGGCCCGGCAGTTGGCCGCTACGCAGGCCGGTGGCAATGGCTTCATGCAGGTCGCCGCCAGTCATGCCGCGCTGCTGCTCGCCCAAGGGGCCGGGCGACTCATCCGTTCGTCCAGCGACAAGGGCGTAGTCGCGGTGCTGGACCCGAGGCTGGTCAAGGCACGTTACGGGAGCTTCCTGAGGGCATCACTGCCACCGTTTTGGACGACCACCGATTCTGAGGCGGCCATCCAGGCACTGCAACGGCTCGCGGCGTCCTGAGGCGCCGCACGGCCAAGGTCAGATGCGGCGCAAGACGGCGACGACCTTTCCGAGAATGGAGGCGCTGTTTCCGTCGATTGGCTGATAGGCCGGATTGTGTGGCATCAACCAGACTTGCCCGGGCAGTCTGCGCAGCGTCTTGATGGTGGCCTCGCCATCGAGCAGCGCGGCAACGATGTCGCCATTGTCCGCCGTGGGCTGCTGTCGGACGACCACGAAGTCGCCGTCGCAGATGGCTGCGTCCACCATCGAATCGCCGCGCACCTTGAGCGAGAAGAGCGTGCCTTGCCCGACGAGTTCGCGAGGCAGGGGAAGTACCTGCTCAATCCGCTCCTCGGCGAGGATCGGTGTGCCGGCCGCGATGCTGCCCACCACCGGCACGGAGACCGCACGAGGAGTCTGATCGGCGGAGCCGGTGGGATCGTTCGAGTCGGTCTCGGTGGCGGTTCGTGCCGGGGCTGCGGATGAGGGAAGAGTCACTTCCAGCGCGCGAGGACGATTGGGGTCCCGTCGCAGAAATCCCTTGGCCTCCAGTGCCTTGAGCTGGTGCGAGACGCTGGACGAGCTGGTCAGCCCAACGGCATCGCCCACTTCGCGGATGCTGGGCGGGTAACCGCGGGCACTGACGGTCTGCTGGATGAATTCGAGGATGCGACGCTGACGCGCGGTCAACCCCAGGTCGTCTTGGGAGCTGTCGGGCAGTTCGGCCACATCGTCGATGCCCAAATCCCGGGCAATGTCTGCCTTCGATGGTCGGCCGGCGCGCCGAGGGGCGGTGGGTGGACGCCTCACTGTGATCATGCGTCAATGATAAGGCACTTGGCGCACTGATTCAAACACTTGTTCGAGCGTGTCGTGTTGTGCGATCGGCTTGTCGGGGACGCGGTCCTCAGTTTTTGTCAGTGCTGCCTGTTTGGATGAGGGTGCGACGAGGACCGTGTTGAATCGAACACTTGAACGATCGAGACTTTGGGGCTAGGCTCAACATCGAACAAACGTTCGATCCTGTTGCTACGGCGGATGGCCGGGCAGATGGAGGAGGCAAGATGAGCATCTTGGTTGATGGCCAGATCAATGTTCGGCGTGCCGCGGGCTCGCCCGTCCGCTCAAGGCATCTCAGACTGGTGGACGATGGCCAGCGGCCCTGCGCGCAGGTGCGCTACGTGCCCACGAGGGCCGGTCTTCCCCGGCAGCCGAAGCGCCCGCTCGCAGGCGCCTCCTACTCGGTGGTGCGATCGGCCGCGTCTGGTCGTGCCGTCGTCCGGCCGACCGCAGCGGGCGGAGAGTTGAGGCTGACCGATCGTGGCCTGGCAGTGATGATGGCAGGCTTCGCGCTGGCGGTGGTTCTGGGGTCTTGGATGATCGTGTCGCAGTATCTCGCGTTGGTGCCGGGTCTCACCTAATTCTCCGGAGGGCGCTAAGTTTTGGCCGGCGGCGGGGAGTCCTTTTGGCCTGAGGGTCCTTGACTCCGCGAAAACGTGAAGCGGGGCGGTCCCTTTGAAGGAACCGCCCCGCCAACTGTTCAGCCGCTGGTGATCGCCGATCTCAGTAGCCGTAGGGCTGCTGAGGCTGACCGTAGGGATCCTGCGGGGCACTCACGGACTCGTCGAGCACCACGGTGCTCATGATCTTGTCGGCGAGCGTCTGGCGTTTGGAATCCCAGAGCGGGAAGAG
The DNA here is from genome assembly GCF_032229645.1 of Brooklawnia sp. Lineage (NCBI taxonomy): Bacteria > Bacillati > Actinomycetota > Actinomycetes > Propionibacteriales > Propionibacteriaceae > Brooklawnia > Brooklawnia sp. The sequence continues at coordinate 32,396 of NZ_JAVTWX010000046.1, read as the reverse complement.
CCATCCGATGTAGCAGATGATCGAGTCGACGACGTGTGCCAGGGTGCGCAGCACCGTCAAACCTGGCCCGATCGGCTGACCGGTGGTAGCCGAGACCAAACGAGTCTTTCCGATCTTGCGGCCAAGAGTCACTCCGGTCTTGCCTCCGACGTAGCCGAAGTTGTAGACGAGCCATCCGATGACCAGAACCAGCTGGATGATCGAGCCGATGGCCGACGTGTCGCCGGACGCATTGGTGAACAAGCCCGTGATGGTGCCGATGACGATGCTCGGTAGCACGTAGTCGATGAGTCCGCCAACGGCCCGCTTGCCCCAGGAGGCCAACGGTGCCGCCGCTGCGCCGACCGGACCGTAGAGATTGCCTGCGTACGTCGGCTGGCCGTAGCCGGGGTTCTGCTGGGCGTACGAATCGGTCGGCTGGCCGTAGCCGGGGTTCTGCTGGGCGTACGGGGTGTTCGGCTGGCCGTAGCTCGCCTGCTGCTGACCGTATGGGTCGGCGGGCTGTCCGTAGGGGTTGGTCGACCCGGAGTTGGTGTCCTGGCCGTAGCTCGGCTGCGCGTCCTGGCCGTAGCTCGGCTGCGCGTCTTGGCCATAGAAGGACTGTCCGCCGGGCTGTTGCTCATAGCCCCCATAGGACGATCCGCCCGGCTGCCCGTACGGCGCAGCGGGCGGTTCGTTGCTGGGCTGCCCGTACGATGCGGACTGCCCGTAACCCGGTGTGGTCTGCTCGGAACCAGTCTGGCCGTAGGCCGATGACGAACCGTAGTCGGGAGTGGGCGAGTCGGAACTCGGCTGCCCATAGGAGGCCGATTGGCCATAGCTCGAGTCTTGGCCGTAGCTCGGAGTGCTCGATTCGCTGCTGGGCTGGCCGTAGCCGGTGCTGGGCTGGCCGTAGCCGGTGCTGGGCTGACCGTAGCTGGGAGTCGACGGTTGGCCGTAGCCTCCGGCCTGTTCGTAGCCGGGAGTCGACGGTTGAGTTGGTGGGGTGGTGGGCTGACCATATGCAGAAGATGCTGGCTGGTCGGTGCCGGGCTGATCGGCGGTGGGCTGTCCGTAAGCGGGTGCGCCGTAGGTGGGCTGGTCGCTGCCGGGTTGCTCGTCGCTCGGCCGGTCAGCGGCCTGCGGGTCGGTCTGGCCGTTTTCTTCGCTATTTGCAGCGTTCTGGCCAGGGTCGTCAGATGGGCGACCCCAGTAGTCGTTACTCACAGCTGCCTCCAATCACGATTGCATTACGTCACCGATCCTATTCGGCAGTTGGGTTCAGCAGGGCTGACCGTGCGGATAATGGTCATATGCAGCAGTCCGCCGAGAGCGATCCTGAGACGTTCTCGCCCGTGCGCGCGCTAGCACGCCTCGGCGGCTTCGCTGCTGTGGGCGCCGCGATAGCAGGCACCAATTTCGTCTTCGGTATCGGCCTGCCCTGTCCGCTGCTGGCCCTGACGGGCATTCAATGCCCGTTGTGCGGATCGACTCGAGCGGCGGGTGCGTTGCTCACCGGCAACCTCGCTGCGGCCTGGCACTTCAACGCGCTGCTCGTTATCGTCATTCCGCTGATCGCGGGTTGCGCGGTGGCGTGGATCGTGGAATCCGCCGGGGGACCGGCGTTGCGTCCGCCGGAGGCTTGGCGTCCACTCACTCAGACCAAGGTGTACTGGGCCGCGGGAGTGGTCTGCGCGATTTTCGTGGTGGTGCGTAACCTCGTCTGAGGCTCGCCGAACTGCTTGATCTCTGGACGATTCGGTCGTACTCTCTACATCTAGTAGTTACACGAGTGTGGTTTGTCCACAGATTGTGGTTGTTGTCCACAAGCTGTCCACAATGCCATCCACATCCCAGCGCTGAGGAGCAACGATGCACTGCCCATACTGCCGTCATTGCGACTCGAGAGTGCTCGATTCTCGAGTTTCGGAGGATGGCGCGAGCATTCGTCGTCGCCGTCAGTGCCCTGCCTGCGAACGACGCTTCACCACCATTGAGCAGACCCAACTGGTAGTGGTCAAGAAGTCCGGCGTGATCGAGCCATTCAACCGCGACAAAGTGATCGCAGGCGTCCGGAAAGCCTGCAAGGGACGACCGGTCACCGAGGCTCAGCTCGCCAAACTTGGTCAGCGAGTCGAAGAGGCCATTCGGGCATCGGGACAAGCCGAGGTGCCGACCGAAGACGTCGGGGTGGCCATTCTCGGTCCACTCAGCGAACTCGATGCGGTCGCCTACCTGAGATTCGCCTCCGTCTATCAGCACTACGAAAGCGTGGACGACTTCATCGTCGAGATCGATCGGATGCGCGAGAGCGCCGGATCCGACGCCGATCCGGGTGAGCAGCCCACTCCGCTGGCTGATGAAGAGAATTGTCAGACCGTCGATGCACACTGATCTTTACGTCCTACCCAAAACAGGTCCTACCCAAACACGTCCTACCCAAACGTCCGAATCACTAGGAGACAGCCGTGACCGACACCTTGTATGACGACAAGCCCGAGACACCGAACGCTCGCGGGCTGACGATCGGACGAGTGTTCACCACCGAGGGCGTCCATCCCTACGACGAGGTGACCTGGGAGAAGCGCGATGTCGTCCAGACGAACTGGAAGACCGGCGAGGTCGTCTTCGAGCAGCGCGGTGTCGAGTTTCCCACCTCGTGGAGCCTGAACGCGTCCACCATCGTCACCACGAAGTACTTCCGCGGTGCCCTGGGCACCCCGGCGCGCGAGGCCAGCCTCAAGACCTTGATCGACCGCGTCGTCGGCAAGTACCAGCAAACCGGCCTGGAGGCCGACTACTTCGCGACCGAGCACGATGCCCAGGTCTTCGGCCAGGAACTGACGTGGCTGCTGCTGAACCAGTATTTCAGCTTCAACTCGCCGGTCTGGTTCAACGTCGGCACCGACGCTCCTCAGCAGGTCAGCGCCTGTTTCATCCTGTCGGTCGACGATTCCATGGAGTCGATCCTGAACTGGTACCGCGAGGAGGGCATGATCTTCAAGGGCGGGTCGGGTGCCGGCCTGAACCTCTCCCGGATCCGTTCGTCCAAGGAATTGCTGCGCTCGTCGGGCGGTACCGCGTCCGGACCGGTCAGCTTCATGCGGGGTGCCGACGCGTCGGCGGGAACCATCAAGTCGGGCGGCGCCACCCGGCGTGCGGCGAAGATGGTCGTCCTCGACATCGATCATCCTGACATCGAGGAGTTTGTCGAGACCAAGGCTCGCGAAGAAGACAAGATCCGCGCGCTGCGCGATGCCGGATTCGACATGGATCTGGGCGGCAGGGACATCACATCCGTGCAATACCAGAACGCCAACAACTCGGTTCGCGTCAGCGACGAATTCATGCAGGCCGTCAACAACGGCACGAAGTTCGGTCTGCGTGCCCGGACGACCGGAGAGGTCATCGATGAGGTGGACGCCAAGGCGCTCTTCGGCAAGATCGCCCAGGCGGCCTGGGAGTGCGCCGATCCGGGCCTGCAATACGACGACACCATCAACGATTGGCACACCACCCCGGAATCCGGGCGGATCACGGCGTCAAACCCGTGCTCGGAATACATGAGCCTCGACAACTCGTCGTGCAACCTGGCCAGCCTGAACCTGATGAAGTTCTTGCGCGACGATGACAGCTTCGACGTCGAGAAGTTCGTCAAGGCAGTCGAGCTGATCATCACCGCGATGGACATCTCGATCGTCTTCGCCGATTTCCCGACCGAGGCCACCACCCAGACGACCCGCGACTACCGCCAGCTGGGCATCGGCTATGCCAACCTCGGCGCGTTGCTGATGGCGCTAGGCAAGGGCTACGACTCCGAGGGCGGTCGCTCGCTCGCCGCAGCGATCACCTCCCTGATGACCGCCGCCGCCTACCGGCGCAGCGCCGAACTGGCAGGCGTCGTGGGACCCTACGCCGGGTACGCGCGCAATGTGGACGGGCATAAGCGGGTGATGCGCAAGCATCGTAGCGCCAACGATGAGCTGCGCACGATCAACCAGATCGATGCGGGGCTGCAGCAGGCTGCGGCCAAGCAGTGGGATCAGGTCATCGAGATCGGGGAGCGGAACGGCTTCCGCAACGCGCAGGCATCGTTGCTGGCACCGACCGGCACCATCGGCTTCATGATGGACTGCGACACCACCGGTATCGAGCCTGACTTCTCCTTGGTGAAGTTCAAGAAGCTCGTCGGCGGCGGCTCGATGCAGATCGTCAACAACACAGTTCCCCGGGCGCTGCGCAATCTCGGCTACTCCGATCCTCAGATCGAGGCCGTCGTGGCCTTTATCAGCGACAACGGCAACGTCGTCGACGCGCCTGGGCTGAAGCCTGCGCACTACGAGGTCTTCGACACAGCCATGGGTGTGCGCGCGATCAAGCCGATGGGCCACGTCCGGATGATGGCAGCTGTGCAGCCGTTCTTGTCGGGTGCCATCAGCAAGACCGTCAACCTGCCCGAGTCGTCCACCGTTCGCGACATTGCCGATGTCTACATGGAGGGCTGGCGGCTCGGCCTGAAGGCGGTCGCCGTCTACCGCGACAACTGCAAGGTCGGCCAGCCGCTCAGCAACGACAAGAACAGCATCGCGGAGGAGAAGGCTCCGGCGCCGGAGGTGCGGATCGAGTACCGGCCGCGTCGCAAGCGACTGCCGAAATCGCGTTTCGGGCGCACCACCAGCTTCGCCGTGGCCGGCGCCGAAGGATATATGACCTCGGGTGCCTATGACGACGGACGACTCGGTGAGGTCTTCCTCAAACTCGGCAAGCAGGGCTCGACCTTGTCGGGTGTGATGGACGCCTTCTCGATTGCGGTCTCGATCGGCCTGCAGTACGGCGTGCCGCTGGAGAGCTTCGTGCAGAAGTTCACCAACCTGAAGTTCGAACCCGCCGGCATGACCGACGATCCCGACATCCGGATCGCGCAGTCGATCATGGACTACATCTTCCGTCGGCTGGCCCTCGACTACCTCTCCTTCGACGAACGCTCCGAACTCGGCATCTACACTGCGGCCGAGCGGGCTCACTATGTCGAGACCGGCAGCTACCTGAGTGAGGAGGAGGAGAGCGAACTTCCCGAGTCGGAGCAGTTGAAGAATGACGCCGGCGACAACGTCCGGGTTGACGCGGGCGGACCGCTGCAGCCGAGCCTGATCGAGGCGCATCCGCACACCACCAGCGAACTGATGGAGGCTCTCACCGGTCTGGCCGTTGACGCACCGCTCTGCTTGATCTGCGGAACCAAGATGCGCCCATCCGGGAGCTGCTACGTCTGCGAGGGCTGCGGCGCGACCAGCGGCTGCAGCTAGGACCACATGCCGTGATCGAGGATTCCCCGGTGACAGCCCGGCCTGTCGCCGGGAAATCCTGGTCTGTAAGCTGCGGGTGGCTCCAGGTCTGACACAGGCGTGGTGGCGTAAGGCCCTGACGCGATAGTTCATCGGAGGGTCCTAAGAAGAGGTCGTTGGGAAGGAACTCCATGAAGCGTCTATTCGGGTTGGTGCTGTCGTTGTTGCTGGCTGTGACCGCGTGTTCACCGGATTCCGCTTCGTCCCAGGGATCCGCTGACAAGCCGCTACAGATTGGCATCGCTCAGATCGTCGATCACCCGTCGCTCAATGCCTTGCGTGACGGGTTCATGGAGGCGATGACCGACGCCGGCTATGTTGAGGGCACCGATGTCGTCTACGACCTCAAGAATGCCGCCGGCGATCAGGTCACGCTGTCCAACATCGCGAGCAGCTTCACCGACAAGGATCTCGTGGTGGCCATCGCAACCCCGACCGCGATCACCTTGGCCCAGGCACTGCCCAATACCCCGCTCTTCTTCGCCGGTGTGACCGATCCGGTCGGTGCCGGACTGGTGAATTCCGTCGATGCTCCGGGCGGAATGATCACCGGCACCTCTGACATGCCGCCGATCGCCGACCAGCTCGAGTTGATCAAACAGATCACTCCCGATGTCTCGACAGTCGGTCTCTTGTACACCTCCGGCGAGGTCAATTCCCAGATTCAGGCCCAGATGGTCAAAGACGCTGCACCGGCGCTCGGCCTTGCCGTCCAAGAGGCCACCGTCACCGCTTCATCCGAGGTGCGCCAAGGCGCCGAGTCGCTGTCGGGCGCGGACAGCTTCTTCGTGGGTACCGACAACACCATCATTTCGGGGGTCGAGGCGCTGGTTGCGGTTGCCGAGGAGCGCAAGGTTCCGCTCTACGTCTCCGACCCCGACTCCGTCGACCGGGGAGCCATGGCGGCACTGGCAGTCGACTACCACGCCCAGGGCGTCCAGACCGGTGAGATGGCCGCTCAATACCTCGCCGAGGGCGGCAAACCGGGCGATATCCCGGTCGCGGTGGCGAGCGATCTCGAGATCTCACTGAACCTCCAAGCAGCCGAGCGGATGGGCGTGGTCGTCCCGCAGGACGTCATCGACAAGGCCGTCAAGGTGGTTCGCTGATCCGCGTCCGCCTTTGGTGACCGAGGGCACAAAGACCTCCGTCGATAGGCCATTGTCATCAAATTGACACCGGACCGGCCGATCAGCAGCCGGGAGCATCACTACAATCATTGCTTGCACCTACCTGTGAGAGGAAACACCATGCGCCGAATCGTCGCCGCCGGCCTGTTGGCCACACTTGCCCTTACCGCCTGTGGCGGGGGCTCGTCGACCACCCAGGAGTCCGGCGGATCGAGTACCACCGATCGGAGCTATGACGTCTCGAAGGTTCAGAAGGTGGACGAGATCGCAGCGCTGCTGCCGGCCGACGTCGCCAGCACGGGCAAACTGGTGATCGCGGAGGCTCCCGACTATGCACCGGCCGAGTTCCGCGCCGACGATCTGAAAACCGCGATCGGCTACGATGTCGACCTCGGCAAGGCACTCGGCAAGGTGCTCGGCCTGGAGCCCGAGGTACAGGCAGCGGAGTTCGCCAGCCTGCTGCCCAGCATCGGCTCCACCACCGACATCGGCATCTCGTCGTTCACCATCACGCCGGAGCGGACCGCCAGTTACAACATGGTCTCCTACATCAAGGTGGGGTCTTCGTTCGCCGTTCAGAAGGGCAATCCCGAAGGCTTCGACCCCGACAGCATCTGCGGCACGACGATCGGTGTGCAGACCGGCACGTACCAGGAAGAAGAGCTGGCGAAGTCTTCCGAGGATTGCGTTGCCGCAGGCAAAGAGGCGATCGAGGTGCTCAGCTACGGCGTCCAGTCCGATGTCACGACCAACCTGACCGGTGGCAAGGTCGTCGCCTTCTACGCCGACTCGACGGTCGCCGACTACTCGGTGGCACTGACCAACGAACAACTCGAGGTCATCGGCGGCGTGCGCGACGCGGCACCGCAGGGCATCGTGATATCCAAGGACGATGAGCAGCTGACCGCGGCCATTCAGGCGGCTGTCCAGCAGTTGATGGACGACGGCACCTGGTCGGCCATCCTGGCGAGCTGGGGGGTCGACGAGAGCGCCGCAGTGATGACGGCGGAAGTCAATCCGACCGCGTGAGCCCCATGAGCCAGTCATCCGACCCTCGCGTGGCCGACAAGGCTCCGAATCTGATCGAGGCGAAACCGGTGCCCAGGCCCGGAGTGTGGGTCTGGGCCGCGATCGTCATCTTTCTTGCGCTCGGCTTGGTCTCCAGCCTCATCGAGAACAAGAACTTCCGCTGGGACGTGGTAGCGCAGTACCTCTTCGATCCGAGGGTCGTGGCTGGTGTCGGCTGGACGCTGTTGCTGACCGTGGCGGCGATGCTGCTCGGCATCGTCCTCGCTGTGGCGACCGCGATCATGCGGATGGGGACCAACCCGATTCTGCGCGGCGTCTCCTGGGCCTACATCTGGTTCTTCCGGGGTACTCCGGTTTACACCCAGCTGGTTTTCTGGGGCCTGCTGGCGGTGCTCTACCCGCGGATCAGTGTCGGGATACCGTTCGGGCCGGAGTTCTTCTCGCTGTCCACCAAGGACATCGTCAACGCCATGGTGGCCGCGATCCTGGGACTCGGCCTGAACGAAGGCGCCTACTTGTCCGAGATCGTGCGTTCCGGCCTGAACTCGGTTGACAAGGGACAATGGGAGGCCGCTACGGCGCTCGGCATGAAACGGTCAACCGTTCTGCGAAGGATCATCATCCCGCAGGCGATGCGCGTCATCGTGCCCCCGACCGGCAACGAAACGATCTCGATGCTGAAGACCACCTCGCTGGTGCTGGCGGTGCCGTTCATGCTCGAACTCACCTTCGTCACCAATGCCATCGGCAACAAGAACTTTCTGCCGGTGCCGCTGCTGATCGTGGCGGCGATGTGGTACCTGTTCATCACCTCCGTGCTGATGGTCGGTCAGCACCGGCTGGAGACCTACTACGGACGTGGCTTCGACGGCGAACTGTCTCAGCCGCGCAAAGTGAAGGGCATCTCCAAACGTCAGCAGGCGATCCTGTCCGCAGGCACTGTGAACACCGCGACGAATCTGGATGTGACGCCATGAGCGATTCGACGGCCCAGCCGATGGTGGACGTGCAGGGCGTCCACAAGTTCTTCGGTGAGCTCCACGTGCTCAAAGGCGTCGACCTGGTGGTTCAGCGCGGCGAGGTCTGCGTGCTGCTTGGGCCCTCAGGGTCGGGCAAGTCGACGCTGCTGCGCTGCATCAACGAGATGGAGCAGATCAGTGCCGGCCGGCTGCTCGTCGATGGCGAACTGATGGGTCTTCGCGAGATCACCAAGAACGGTCAGACCGTGCTGCACCGGCTTTCGGACGCAGAGATAGCGCGGCAGCGTTCCCGTATCGGGATGGTCTTTCAACGGTTCAACCTCTTCCCGCACATGACCGCGCTGCAGAATGTGATGGAGGCGCCGCGCCAGGTCAAGAAGATCTCCGCCCACGGTGCCGAGAAGCTGGCTCGCGAGCAGCTGGCGCGGGTGGGGCTGACCGACCGCTCCGATCACTATCCGTCGCAGCTGTCCGGCGGCCAACAGCAGCGGGTTGCGATCGCTCGGGCGCTGGCCATGGATCCGGAGCTGATGCTCTTCGACGAACCAACCTCCGCGCTGGACCCCGAGTTGGTAGGCGAGGTACTGGCCGTGATGAAAGAGCTTGCCGAGACGGGCATGACGATGATCGTCGTGACTCATGAGGTTGGCTTCGCGCGTGAAGTGGCAGACCAGGTCGTCTTCATGGACGACGGCGTGATCGTCGAACGCGGTACTCCGGCCCAGGTCATCGGCGATCCGACCGAACAGCGCACCAAGGACTTCTTCGCGAAGGTGCTGTAGACAAACCGCCCATCACAAGGCCGGCCACTTCATAAACAAGAAGGCCGGCTACTTCACGAAGAAACCGGCCACTGCATAGACAAAAGAGAGCTGGGGGCCAGTCTCCCGACTGACCCCCAGCTGTTCAATTGGTCATGTGTTTGGCTTGACGGCGACTACCGCCTCTGCCTGAATAAGGCTTAACCGACGACTCGGAGCGAGAACTGCGTCTCACTGAGCGTTCTAGTTACCGATCTTGTCCTTGAGGAAATCCTGGGCTTGATCGACTTGCCCGACATACTTGTTGTCGGTGGCTTGGTCGACTGCATCGCCAGCCTTGTCGATGACAGCTTCCACCTGATCCTCATGTTGATCGGCGGCGGACTTGATGTCGTCCAATAGCCCCATGCGATCTCCTTTCTCCCGGAGAGTGCCGGCAACTGCTCGGCTCTGAATTAAGAGTTGCACATCCGCCAGTCATAATCCAGAGACCGGCGCGGTCAATTTCTGATGATTCGCCGTCGGCAGATCATTAGCAGGGGTTCCGCGAGTCACGCAGCTCAGGGCAGCCCGGCGAGTCGTCCGAGCGCAGCCGCTGCAGCACCGATGATCACCACGGCGAGAAACGGAAGCCTGCGCCACAGAGCCACGCCCGCCGCGACCAGGGCGAGCGCGCGAGAATCGAGCGCGAGGGCCTGTCCGGAAGCGAACGCATTCGTCGCTACCAGGGCAGAAAGCAGAGCGATCGTCAAAGCGTTGCTCGCCCGACGGAATCCGGCCGAACCCAGCCAGGTCGACGGCAGCAGATAGCCGGTCAGCTTGGTCGCGAAGGCCACGGCCGCGGCCATCAGAATCCACCCCCACACGCTCATTCGATACTCCCTGAGATCGCGGACGACTGGTGGTCGGTCCCCGTCGACTTGCTGGACTGCCCTCGGCTGATCAGATGCATCAGCACCGCGATGACGCCGGCCACCAGGAGCGGAATGCCCGGGGGTGTGAACGGAACGACCAGCACGGTCACCAAGGCGCAGAGCACGGCCAATCCGGCCGCGTTCTTGCTGCGCAGCCTCGGCCAGAGCAGGCCGAGGAAAGCGGCGACAGCGGCCCCGTCCAGGCCCCAGGCCTTCGGATCGCCCATCGAGTCCCCGGCCCACGCACCCAGGAAGGTGAAGAGATTCCACGTCAGCCAGACACCGGCGCCCGCCGTCCAGAACCCGCGCCGCCGCTCCGGTTCTCCGTCGGCGGCCATCGTGGTGGCGAAGGACTCGTCGATGGTGAGGTGGGCCATCAGCACCCTGAGTGGTCCGCGGGGCGTCAAGGTGGCGTTCAACTGCGCCCCGTAGACGGCATTGCGGATTCCGAGCAGGCTCGCAGCGACCAGTGCGGACATCCCACCGCCGGCCAGTGTGCCGACGAAGGCGAATTGACTGCCGCCGGTGAACATCAACGCGCTCAAAGCCTGGGTCTGCCAGCGGTTCAGCCCGGCAGCTACGGCCAGTGCACCGAACGAGATCCCGTACAGCCCGGTGGCGATCGAAACCGACAGCCCCATCCTCACGGCGGGGCTGCTCAACAGAGGTCTCACTTGGCTATGGACCCTATGGGCTCGCTCACTGACTCATCGTCGGGGACGGTGGCGGTCTCGCGGTTGCGGATGCGCCGACTCAGGATGAAGCCTGTCAACGCGGCAACCGCGACGCAGATCGCGACCGAGCAGAGCACCGGAGAGAATTCCCAAACTACCCGGAGAGCGTGAAAACCGACGAACCCGACCGTGCCGTAGAGCAGCGCCCACAAGACGCTGCCGACGCCGAGCGCCGGCAAGAACTTTCGCAGCGGCATCCGCAGGCCACCCGAGGCCAGCAGCACCATCGTCTGGAAGCCGACCGTCAAGAAGCACACCGACACGACCGGCGCGCCATACCGTGCTAGCAGTCGGCAGGCCTGCTGGTAGCGCTGGCCCTGCATCTTGGCGGTGGTCTTGACCCGGGACGCCCCGGCAATCAGACCGCGCCCTAGCGCGTACGTGGCGCTGGCTCGCGAAAAGACGATGCAGAACAAGAGCGCATAGACCAGCAGCTTGGGCATCTCCCACTCGAGTGGATTCACGCTCGCTCCTACGGTTGCCTCGCCTGCAGTCGCTTCGATCATCACCCTACCCGGCAGCGCAGGCTGACTGCGTATCGTCCGCGCCCGAGGGTGGACCACATTGGCAGGTAGCCAGGTCGTAGGGTTGGTCCTCGTGGGAGATGTGCTGTCGGGCTTCTTCACCATCTGGTTTGTCATAGGCATCGGTTGGCTGTTGGCCCAATTCAGGGTGCTGGACGCCAATGCTCAGCGCGTGCTTTCCCAAGTCTCGTTCTGGGTCGGTTTGCCTGCGCTGCTGTTCGGAAGCTTGCGCCAGGCGGAGTTGGCGCGCATCTTCTCGCTTAATGTGGTGGTCTCGCTGCTGGCGATCTTCGCCACGCTCGGCAGCTATCTGCTGCTGGCCTCGACGCTGTGGCGGCGCAGCGCCGGTCACAAGGTAATCGGCGGTTTCGCGTCCTGCTATGTCAACGCCAATAACATGGGCCTGCCGATCGCGGCCTATGTGCTGCACGACACCAGCTGGGTGGCGCCGATCCTGCTGATTCAGGTGGTCTTCCTGCAGCCGGTCGGGCTGAGCATCCTCGATGCGCTGAGCGCGAGGAAGAACGGCAACAAGACCAGCGCGATGCGCAATATCACTTTGCCGCTGCGCAACCCGATGACCATCGGAGTCATCGCAGGCCTGCTGGTGAACCTGACCGGTATCGGGCTGCCCGGGTTGTTGACCTCCACCCTCGACCTGGTGGGTGGCATCGCGGTGCCCGCCATGCTGATCGCCTTCGGCGTCTCGCTGCGCACCGGTCCGCTGCCTGGGCATGGCAACCTGGGGGAAACCGCCGTCATCAGCGTGCTCAAGGTGCTCGTCCAACCCGTGCTGGCGTTCGTACTGGCCCGCTTCGTTTTCAACCTGGATCCGGCGACGACGCTGGCCGTGACGGTGATGGCGGGCCTGCCGACCGCGCAGAACGTGTTCATCTTCGCCATGCGCGGCGAAGAGTCCGTGCAACTGGCGCGCGATGCGATCTTCGTCACATCGTTTGCTTCCATTCCCGCGGTGACCGGGTTGGCCGCGTTGGTGCACCTGCTCTAGAGATCGGCTGCCGAAACCAGCAACGGCTGCCGGAATGCTCACGCTGGATCACAGCGGCTGCCGAAACCAGCAACGGCTGCCGGAATGCTCACGCTGAATCACAGCGACTGCCGGTAGTGGCAACGACTGCCGGTTATTCGCTGGCCGCTGTTGTTTTCGGCAGCTGCCGCGGATCTCGGCCCCGGCAACCCTCTTGACATCCACTTTTAGATCGATCTAACATCGTCTTGGATCGATCTAAGACACCGATCCACCACAGACGACGACGTTGAGGAGGCACGATGGCGCGCATCCGGCTGATCGATGTTGCCGAACATGCCGGAGTCTCCCGAGCGACCGCCTCATTGGTGCTCCGTGACTCGCCGCTGGTCGCCGACGCCACCAGGAAGCGCGTCCGCGAATCCATGCAGACCCTTGGCTACGTCTACGACCGCTCCGCAGCGGCGCTGCGCAATTCACGCACCGGAGTGGTCGGGCTGATAGCTCCCGCCCTGAACCACCCCTATCTGACCCAGTTCGTCACCGGTGCTCAGAACATCCTCGAAGCTGAGGGTGTGCTGGTGCTGGCCGGGGTCACCCACGACGATCCCGCCCAGCAGCTGCGCCTGCTCACGGCGCTGGCCGAGCGCAAGATCGACGGCGTGGTGGTGGTTCCGGCGAACGGGTCGTCCCCCCGCGATCTGGGCGATGGCACGATGCCGCTCGTCCAGTTGGTGCGCCGGGTCGCCGGCACCCAGACCGATTTCGTGGCGGCCGACAATGCGTCCGGCGGCTACCAGGCAGCACGCCATCTGCTGCGTCATGGCGCTGTCCGCATCGACTTCGTCGGTGGACTGCCGAGCTTCTCATCGTATGCGCCGCGCCTCGACGGCTTCACCCGCGCGCTGGCCGAGGCCGGACGACCAGCGCCCGTCCAGCACCCCAGCCGGCCCAGTCGCGACGACGCTCGCGAGGCTGCCGCGCAAGCCATCGCCGATGGCGCGGACGCGCTGGTCTGCTACTCCGACGAGGTCGCCTTCGGTGCCCTGGAAGCAGCCCGCGAGGCGGGCAGAGCCGTGCCCGGGGAGCTGCTGGTGACCGCCTTCGACGATGTCACCGAGGCCCGCTATTCGACCCCGAGCCTGACCTCGGTCGCCTCGTCCGGAGAGCTTGCCGGCAGCGAAGCCGCCCGGCTGCTGCTGCGGCGCCTGGCCGATCGGGACGCGACGCACGAACAGATCCTGGTACCGACAACGCTGGTCACCCGAGCATCGTGCGGATGCTCGTCCACCGCGCCAGACCACACATACCGCGCTGTGCCGACCAATGACTGAAGAGCGCATCACTCAGCAGAGACTAGGAGTTCATCCATGCGTCGCCCACCGATTCTGAGTGCCGCCGAAGCCGCCACGTTCATTCCCGATGGTGCCACCGTCGCGGTCTCGTCCTCGTCGGCCATCGGCTGTCCCGACGACATCCTGGCGGCCATCGGCGAGCGATTTGAGCAGACCGGATCTCCTAAACGGATCACCTCGATCCATGCCATCAACAGCGGCGACATGTCGGCGGGTATCGCCGGCAGCAACCACATCGCCAAGCCCGGCCTGCTGGCGCGGATCATCGGTGGCTCCTACCCTGCCGGGCCGTCCAAGATGGCCAAACCCGAGCTGCGCGAACTCCTGGAATCCGGTGGTTGCCAGGCCTATATGTTCCCCTCCGGCGTCGTCTTCGAGATGCTGCGTGCCGCCGCTGCCAAGCAGCCCGGGGTCTTCACCGACGTGGGCCTGGGCACCTACTTCGATCCTCGGATCGAGGGCGGCAAGATGAACGACGTCACCCCCGATCTGGCGCGCATCGAGAGCCTCGACGGCCGCGAATGGATCTACCTGCCGGCCATTCCGGTCGACGTGGCGATCATCCGCGCCACAACCGCTGACCCCTTCGGTAACCTCACCTTCGAGGACGAAGCAGCGGTGCTCGGCACTCTGGACACCGCGATGGCGGCCCACAACAACGGCGGCATCGTGATCGCGCAGGTCAAACGAACCACCGACCAGAAGCATCCGCCCCGCGAGGTGCATGTGCCGGGCGCGCTGGTGGACGCGATCGTGGTCGCGCCCACCCAGCAGCAGGCCGGCGGAATCTTCTTTGATCCGGCCATCTCGGGCACGCAGGTGAAATCGCTGGACGAGATCGAGGGCATCGGCTTCGACATCACCAAGGTGATCGCCCGCCGGGCCGCGATGGAGCTGCACCACCATGACCTGGCCAACCTCGGCTTCGGGATCTCCGCGAACGTGCCGCGCATCCTGATGGACGAGGGGCTGGGCGGCGAGGTCAGCTGGGTCATCGAGCAGGGCGCGGTCGGCGGCTTCCCGGTCACCGGCAAGGCCTTCGGTGCCGCATATAACCCGGACGCGATCGTTGCGTCGTCCGACCAGTTCATCCTGCTGCAAGGCGGCGGCATCGACATCGCGCTGCTCAGTTTCATGGAGGTCTCGCAGCGCGGCGATGTCAACGTCTCCCTGATGCGCGCGGCAACCCACGTCACCGCGGGCGTCGGCGGCTTCGCCGACATCACCGCGCACGCCAAGCGGATCGTCTTCTCCGGCCAGTTCACTGCAGGCCGCAAGGAGGTCAAGTTGGGCGACGGGCGTTTGGAGATCATCTCCGACGGCACCATCGCCAAGTTCTTGCCCGAGGTCGCTCAAATCACCTGGTCGGGCTCGGTGGGTGCCGAGCGGGGCCAGCAGGTGCTCTATGTCACCGAGCGGGCCGTGCTCGAACTGCGCGATGGGGTCGTCACGGTCGTCGAAATCGCTCCCGGTGTCGATCTGGAGCGCGATGTCTTGGCCCGCGCCGGTATCCCGCTCGCCGTTGCCGACGACCTGAAACTGATGGACTCCCGCATCTTCACCGACGAACCCATGGGCCTTGGCCTCGGCGCGCGCCGCCGACCGCTGACGCTGCCCGGAAAGGACCACTGATGACCCAGACGCCAGCCACTGCCGCCGTCGTCCAACCCGACGGCGAGATCACGCTGACGGTCGACGGCCAGATCGCCATCATCAACATCGCACGTGAGAAGAAGTTGAACTCGTTCACCATCCCTATGGTCGAGGAGCTCGAATCGCATCTGGCTGTGATCGACGACTCCGAAGACGTACGCGTGGTCATTGTGACCAGCGCCGGGGATCGCGCGTTCTCGGCGGGCGCCGACATCGAGGCCTTCAGCCGGCTCTCGGCCACCCGGATGTGGTCCACCTGGATCCGTCGCGGACACGCGCTATTCGACAAGCTCGCCGGGCTGCGGCAGCCGTCCATCGCTGCGATCGATGGCAACGCGTTCGGCGGCGGCCTCGAACTCGCGCTCGCCTGCGACATTCGGGTGATGGCCGCGGACGCGAAGGTCGGTCTGTCGGAGCTGGGCATCGGAACTCTTCCTGGCTGGGGTGGCACCGACAGGCTGCAGCGCACGGTCGGGGTGGCCAGGGCCAAGCGGATGATCTTCACTTCGCTGATGGTGGACGCCCCGACAGCCCTCGACTGGGGCCTGGTCACCGACGTGACCGAACGTAGTGAGGTCGTCGCGAAGGCCCGTGAAATCGCCGATCAGATCGCCACCAGGGCCCCGATCGCCCTGCAAATGAGCAAGCAGATCATTGACGGCCAGTCCGGGCAGGGCCTGCGGCTCACGCTCGAAGCTCTCGGCTCGGCCGCCAGTTCGGCCACCGACGACTTCGTCGAGGGAGTCTCGGCGTTCCGCAACAAACGGCACCCCGAATTCACCGGAAGTTTCGATGACCCGGCATCCCGGGCTGCGCTGCATGAATAACCGCTAGTCATGCAGCTTTACCGTTTGGGCATTGGCACTGCGGCGGCCACCAGGAGCGAAATGAGAGCACGGATCGTCCGGCCCATCGTCGGTTAGCCTCGACCTCATGACCTTGGTTCCAGCTGTCACTCTTGATGACGTTGAGCGCGTGGACGCCTGGTGGCGCGCCGCTAACTATCTGACCGTCGGCCAGATCTATTTGCAGGAGAATGCGCTGTTGAAGCGCTCACTGAGCGCCGAAGACATCAAACCTCGGCTACTCGGCCATTGGGGAACCAGTGCCGGATTGAGCTTCATCTACTCTCACCTCAACCGGCTGATCCGGCACACCGGCCAAGACGTGGTCTACATCGCCGGCCCCGGACACGGCGGCCCGGCCCTGGTCGCCGCCGCCTATCTCGAGGGCTACTACACCGAGGTCTTCCCGAAGATCACCCAGGACAGCGATGGTGTGCGTTCGCTGTTCCGGCAGTTCAGCGCCCCCGGCGGCATCCCCAGCCACGCATCGGTGACCACCCCCGGATCGATCCATGAGGGTGGCGAGCTGGGTTACGCCCTCTCACATGCCTTCGGCGCGGCATTCGACAACCCGGATCTGCTGGTGGCTGCGGTCGTCGGCGACGGCGAAGCAGAGACCGGCCCGCTCGAGGGTGGTTGGAAGGGCATCAGCTTCCTCAACCCGGTGCACGACGGCGCTGTGCTGCCGATCCTGCATCTCAATGGCGCCAAGATCGCCGGCCCCACGGTGCTTGCCCGCAAAGATCCGGACGAGGTCACCGCGCTGTTCACCGGACACGGCTATGAGCCGGTCTGGGTCGAAGGCGACGACCTGCCGTGGATGCACGTGCGTTTCGCCGAGGCACTGAACTACTGCTACGAGCGCATCAAGCAGATTCAGGACGACGCCCGCAGCGGCCATTGGGAAGGTCAGCGTCCGGTCTGGCCGATGATCATCCTGCGTTCGCCCAAGGGATGGACGGGCCCGCACGAGGTCGATGGCATTGTGGTCGAGGGCACCTGGCGGGCCCATCAGGTGCCGCTGTCGGGTGTTCGCGAGAACCCGGCGCACCTGCGGCTGCTCGAGACGTGGCTGCGCTCCTACAAGCTCGATGAGCTGTTCAACCCGGATGGTTCGCTCACCGATCTGGTGAGGTCGAACAATCCCGACGGCGATCATCGGATGAGCGCAAATCCGCATGCCAACGGCGGCCGGTTGACCGTCGATCTCGACCTGCCGGACTTCCACGACTACGCGGTCGATGTCACGCCTCAAACGCGCGCCACCGAGCGCCTGGAGTCGACCGGCAAGCTCGGCAAGTTCATGCGCGATATCTACACGAAGAACCCGACGAACTTCCGGCTGTTCTGCCCCGATGAAACGAACTCGAACCGGCTCGGTGCCGTCTTCGAGGTTTCCGACCGTGGATTCGCCGAAGAGACGAACGTCTTCGACGTGAAGATCGGCAACCAGGGCCGCGTGATGGAGGTTCTCTCGGAGCACAACTGCCACGGCTGGCTGGACGGCTACACCCTGACCGGACGGCACGGCATGTTCGCGTCGTATGAGGCATTCGGCATGGTGTCGGCGTCCATGACGATGCAGCAGGCCAAGTGGCTGCAGGAGGCCAACCATCTGGAGTGGCGGGCCAAGGTACCCAGCACCAACATCTTGCTGAGTTCGACCTGCTGGCGAAACGATCACAACGGTTTCTCGCATCAATCGCCCGAACTGCTGCAGGTGGTGCTCAACCTGCGCGGTGATGTCGCGCGGATCTACTTGCCGCCGGATGCCAACTGCCTTGTCGAGGTGGCCGACCACTGCTTCAAGTCGCGCAACTATGTGAACCTGATCGTCCAGGACAAGCAGCCGCAGCCGCAGTGGTTGTCTATCGACGAGGCGGTCGAGCATTGCACTCGTGGCTACGGCATCTGGGAGTGGGCCGGCACCGAAGGACTCGGGCATTCCCAACCTGACATCGTGCTTGCCTCGGCAGGCGATGTGGTGACCCTGGAGGCTGTTGCCGCCGCGGAGATCCTCAAAGCCCGGCTCCCCAAACTCAAGGTACGGTTCGTGAACGTGGTCGACCTGATGACGCTCTACCGCCAGAAAGATCACCCGCACGGCATGAGCGCCAAGGAGTTCTCCGAGACGTTCACCGGTGACATCGATGTGGTCTTCGCGTTCCACGGCTATGCAGGGGCGATTCACCAGCTGGTGCACGGCCGCCCGGACGCCGACCGTTTCCGCGCCCGTGGCTTCCGTGAGCTCGGCACCACCACCACGCCGTTCGACATGGTGGTGCGCAACGGGGTCGACCGCTATCACCTGGTGATGGATTGCATCAACAACGCCAAGGTGAAGCCCGAGGGCAGCCACGAGCTCTACCAGTGGTGCGAGGCTCAACTGGCCCGCCACGAGGAGTACATCGTGGAATATCTGGAGGACATCCCCGAGGTTCGGGGCTGGGAACTCGGCAAGTTCGCCGAGCAGGACGCCCTCATCGAGGCGGACGACCAGCAGCGCGCCAAGGAAGCCCGCCGCCGTGCGGCCTTCGCCGACGGCCATGCCGCCAAGCAGCAGGCCCTCGGCCTGAAGTAACAGACGCGTCCACCCCGGTAGTTGAAGCGACGCCGATTGCTGCGTGCCCGGTCTTCTTGCTCGAAGGCCGGGGCTGCTGCGTGCCAGGCGCCCAACGCGCTTGGTTGCTCCCCAGTTGGCCCAAACCGGCCAGTTTGCGAACGAAATCGCGATCTGGCGACCACTCAAGCGCGTTGAGGCCCTCCGCATAGACTTGCCCGCGAGATGACCACCACCGTGCCCGAGCCGCCGCGCCTCGAATTCCCATCCGACCTGCCGATCAGCGCGCACGCCGAGCAGATCGCGCAGCTGATCCGCGATCATCAGGTCGTCGTGGTGGCCGGGGAGACCGGCTCGGGCAAGACCACCCAGCTGCCCAAGATCTGTCTGCTGGCCGGCCGCAAGCGGATCGGCCATACCCAGCCCCGCCGGATTGCTGCCCGCAGCGTCGCCGAGCGGATCGCCTCCGAGATGGACGTACAGCTCGGCGAACTGGTCGGTTACCAGGTCAGATTCACCCGGCAGACCGGACGAGCGACCCGCATCAAGCTGATGACCGACGGCATCCTGCTCGCCGAGATCGGGCACGATCGTCAGCTCCGCCGCTACGACACGATCATCATCGACGAGGCCCACGAACGCAGCCTGAATATCGACTTCCTGCTCGGCTACCTCAGGCAGTTGCTGCCGGCGCGGCCCGAGCTGCGAGTCATCATCACCTCGGCCACCATCGACACCGCTCGGTTCGCCGAGCACTTCGGCAACGCTCCGGTGGTCGAGGTATCCGGACGCAGCTATCCCGTCGAGGTCCGGTATCGTCCGTTGTCAGACCCGGATGATCCGGCAGACGATGGTATCGACCAGGCCGATGGCATCGTCCAGGCGTGTGATGAGCTGCGCGCGGAAGGCCCCGGCGACATCCTGGTCTTCTGTTCGGGCGAACGCGAGATCCGCGACGGCCTGACGGCGTTGGCGGCCGAGGACTGGCCGGGCACCGAACTGGTCGCGCTGCATGCCCGCTTGTCGGCGTCCGAGCAGCATCGCATCTTCACCGCGCACCGCGGACGGCGGATCGTGCTGGCCACCAATATCGCCGAGACGTCGCTGACTGTGCCCGGCATCCGCTACGTGGTGGACGCCGGCACCGCCCGCATCTCGCGGTATTCGGCGCGCACCAAGGTGCAGCGGCTGCCCATCGAACCGATCTCGCAGGCCTCGGCCAACCAACGGGCCGGCCGCTGCGGCCGCGTCGCGCCGGGCATCGCCATCCGGCTGTTCAGCGAGGACGACTATCTGACCCGTCCGCCGTTCACCGAACCCGAGATCCTGCGCACCAACCTGGCGTCGGTCATCTTGCAGATGGCCAAGGCCAATCTGGGCGACATCTCGAGATTCCCGTTCGTCGAGGCACCGGACGCCGCCCAGATCAGCGATGGACTGCGGCTGCTCACTGAACTTGGTGCCCTGGAGACCGCGAAACCGGTGCGGCTGACCGGCATCGGCCACCAGCTCGCTCAACTGCCCATCGACCCCAGGCTTGGCAGGATGCTGATCGAGGCGGGGGAGCGCGGCTGCCTTCGCGAGGTGCTGGTGATCGTCGCCTTCCTGGCCATCCAGGACCCCAGGGAACGTCCGAATGAGAAGCGGGACGAAGCCGACCGGCTGCATGCGCGCTTCTTCGCCGACGACGCATTGGCGGCCTGGCAGGACCAGGCAGCGGGAGCCCCGATCGGGCAGGACCCGGCTCGCGGCGGACGCCAACGCCAGCTCCAACCAGCAGCCGGAACCCAGCCGGCGCGGTTCACCCCACACACCTCGAAGACCGCCCGCGCCAAGGGCCTACGAAGCGAGGCTGCAACCAGCCCGCAGGCGGCCCCCGCCGATCCCGGCGGAGACATCATCGCGATCGTCCGGCTCTGGCAGTACCTCAAGGCCGAGCGCCGCGAGCTGTCGGGCAACCAGTTCCGCCGTCGCGGCCGCGACGAGGATCGCAACTATCTGCGGGTTCGCGAATGGCAGGACCTGCACACCCAGCTGAAGACCGCCAGCAAAGACCTCGGCATGGGACGCAACGACAACCCCGCCGAGCCGGAAGCGATCCTCACCAGCGTGCTGTCCGGGCTGGTCAGCCACATCGGCCTGCAGCTGCCGCCCCCGAAGCGCGACCCGAAGGCCCGTCGGGGGCGTCCGATCGTCGAGTTCATGGGCACCCGCAATTCGCGGTTTGCGATTCAGCCGGGTTCGGCGCTGGCCAAGAAGCCGCCGCAGCTGGTGATGGCCGTCGAACTGGTCGAAACCAGCAGGCTGTGGGCGCGCACGGTGGCCGCCATCGAACCCGAATGGCTCGAGCAGGTCGCAGGCCACCTGCTGAAGCGCAGCTATTCGGAGCCGCACTGGTCGTCCAACTCGGCCAGCATCGTCGCCTACGAGAAGGTGATGCTGCTCGGTGTGCCGATCATCGCCGACCGGCCGGTCGACTACGCCCGCGTCGACGCGTTCACCGCCAGGCAGATCTTCATCCGCTCCGGGCTGGTCGAGGAGCAATGGAATCCGGGTGACACTCACGCCAGGCATGACTTCCTGCATCACAACAGGGCCGTGCTGCGCGAGGCCGAGGAGGTCGCCGACCGCACCCGGCGGCGCGGCATGGTCGTTGATGACCAGGCGATCTTCGACTTCTACGACGCCAGGCTGCCCTCCGAGGTCACCTCAGGGTCCAGTTTCGACGCCTGGTGGCGCGGATACGCAAACAAGCGGTTCTTGGAGTTCGATCTCGACCTGCTCACCGACGCCGATGACCGCGACACGGCGCGCACCGACTTCCCCGATCATTGGCGGCTCGAAGGCCTTGAGCTGCCGGTCAGCTACGTCTTCGAGCCGGGCGATGGACGAGATGGCGCGAGCGTCAGCGTCCGGCTGGCCCAGCTCAACCAGCTTCGTCCCGAACCGTTCAGCTGGCAGGTACCGGGCTTGCGTACCGAACTCGCCACCGAGCTCATCCGGCATCTGCCCAAGCAGGTGCGGACGAGCTTGGTGCCCGCGCCCGACCGGGCCCGCGAGGCGCTCGCCTGGCTGGAGGCCCATCAGCCCGATCACGCCCGCCGATTCTGCGACGAGCTGGGGCGCGCCCTGCGCGCGCTCACCGGTGTCGTCGTCGATCCGGGCGACTGGCATCCCGACCAGGTGCCCGGCCATCTGCGGGTCGGCTTCGTGATCGCGACTGCTGGCAAACCCGACCGCTTCAGCCGCGATCTCGGCGAGCTGCGCCAGGAGTTGTCGGCCCAGGTCTCCCAGACGCTTACCCGGGCTGCTCCCAAGGTCGCGGAGTCGACCTCGTGGACGTTCGGTACGCTGCAGCCCAAGGTGAGCATCAAACGCTCAGGCATCACCGCGATCGGTTATCCCGCCTTGAAGGACCTCGGCACGGCGGTCGGCGTGATCATCACCGAGACCCCCGAACAGCAGGCGTCCAGCCACCGGCGCGGCATCCGCCGGTTGCTGGCCTTGACCAATCCGGATCCCACGCGCTGGACGGTCTCGCATCTGACGAACCCGGAGAAGCTGGCACTGCCGGCCAGCCCGTACCCCAACGTGCCCGCGTTGCTCGCCGACGCCCGGCTGAAGGCCGTCGATCAGTGCGCCGCCCGGCATCTCGACAGCGCCACGGTGCGCGACGAGCGTAGCTATCAGGCATTGGCGCTGCAGGTGCGCCAGGAGCAGGCCGATCAGATGCGTCACGTGGTGCAGGTCGCAGCCGAGGTCTGCGAACTCGCCCGCCGGATCCGTCAGCAGGCGGCGGTCTCGAAGATCGGCGACCAGATCATCGAGCAACTCGACAACCTGGTCTTCGATGGCTTCATCGGTTTCGTCCGCGACCCGTGGTACGACCGGCTGCCTGTCTACTGCCAGGCGATGATCGCGCGCCTGACCAGCGCCGCAGCCGATCCCGCCAGGGACGCCCGGCTCGCCGAGCCGATCGATGAACTACTGGCCGACTACGACGATCTCTGCGACGAGCTGCCGCCCGGACGACTGCCCGACATGGTCGACGACATCGGCTTCCTCGTCGAGGAGTTGCGGGTTCAGACCTGGGCGCAGGCGCTGGGCACCGCGGTGACGGTCTCGCCCAAGCGCATCCGCAAGGCGATCCAGCAGGCGCGGGCATCGTTGGCTCCCACTCGACGCGTTAATTCTTTGTCAGACCCTAACCGATCCTAATCATCGCCAGCAGATCGGCGGCGGACCCGAGCAGCTGGGCGCCGGCCGGCCAGACCGCGTGCAGCGTCCGCTTCAACAGCCCGGACTGT
>NZ_JAVTWX010000046.1:0-9192 GCF_032229645.1 Brooklawnia sp. | reverse complement strand
CGCGAGTGGCTGCCCGGCTTGATGGTCACCGCGCTGGTGACCCTCGCTGCGCTGCTCATCAATCAGATCAACTCGCTGCACAGCATGATGCTGGTCGCCATCGTGCTGGGCGCTGTGATCGGCAATCTGCGTCCGGTGCCGGCATCGTGGCAACCGGGGCTGGAATTCGCGGCCAGACATCTGCTGCGCGCCGGTATCGTGCTGCTCGGCCTGCAGATATCCCTGACCACGCTTGGCGGTCTGGGCTGGCGGCGCCTGGCGCTGGTGGTCGTCGTCGTGAGCATCGGAGTGTCCAGCACGCTGTTGATCGGACGGCTGCTGGGCGTCCCCGGACCGCTGCGGATGCTCGTCGCCTGTGGCTGCTCCATCTGCGGGGCGGCTGCGGTGGCCGGCGCCAAGGACATTTCCGGGGCGGACGAGGAGCAGACCGGCACGGCGCTGGGTTTGGTGGTGCTCTTCGGTACGCTGTCGATTCCGGTGGTGCCGCTGCTGGCCGGTCTGATGGCCCTGAGTACCCAGTCCGCTGCCACCTGGGCCGGCGCCAGCATCCATGAGGTTGCCCAGGTGGTCGCTGCTGCGGCAGCCATCGGGCCGGACGCGATGGCAGTTGCCGTCACCGTCAAGCTGGCCCGGGTCGTGTGTCTTGCCCCAGTGGTCGCAGTGCTCGGGCTGATGACCCGCCGCTCGGGGGCCGCAGTCACGCAATCGGGGAAGCGCCCCACCCTGATTCCCGGGTTCGTGCTGGGCTTCTTGGCCATGGTGATCCTGGGCACCATCATTGCGATCCCGGCCCCAGTCCTGGGCGTGATCAAAATCGCGCAAAGCGCGCTGCTGGCAATGGCGATGGCAGCGCTGGGCTTCGGCATCCAGATCAGCGCGCTACGCGAGGTGGGCTTGAAGCCGGTACTGCTCGGCCTGATCGCCACCGTCATCGTCTCCGGGACGGCGCTGACCGGGGTGCTGCTGATCAGCTGATCACAACCACCGAATGCGCCGGCATTCGCACCGTTTGGCCGCAGACATTCACCTCGCCCCAGGCCGCGAGCACCCGTTCGCGGGGCTCATCGACGGTGACCGGCCGCGGGCCGGGACAGATGATCACCGTCACCGGGCCGTGAACCATCCGGAACCAGTCGTCCCCGAAATCGGCCTGCACCTGACCACCACCGGTGGGGAAGAGTTCATGGCGCAGCGCGATCAGCCGGCGGTACCAGGCAAACACCCGGGCGTTGTACCGGTCATCCAACTCCAGCCAATCCAGCTTGCTGTTCTCGAAAGTGGAGCGCGCCTGCGGGTCGGGGATCACCGCATCCGGGCCGTAGATGGCCTCCCAGTCGTGGCCGCGGAACTCCTCCAACCGTCCCTTCGTCACTGCGGCGCCCAACTCGGGCTCGTGGTCGGTGAAGAACTGGAACGGCCGGTTCGTGCCCCACTCCTGCCCCTGGAAGAGCAGCGGAGTGAACGGTGAGAGCAGCAGCAGCGCGGCGCCCCCGGCGACCGCGCCCGCGGGCAGCCTGGCATCGGGACGATCGCCCAGGCCGCGGTTACCGACCTGGTCGTGGTTCTGGGTGAAGACGACGAATTTACGGTGGTCGAGGTCCGGCGGGACGGGCGCCCCCCAGCGCTTGCCGCGGAATGTCGAGTACGAGCCGTCATGTACGAAGACCCGCTCGAGGGCCTGTCGCAGCACAGCGGCCGGGCCGAAGTCCACGTAGTAGCCGAAGGTCTCATCGGTCAGATAGGAGTGCAGCGCGTGGTGCACATCGTCGGCCCACTGCGCGTCCATGCCCAGACCGCCGGCAGCGCGCGGTTCGACCAGCGACGGCTGGTTCAGGTCCGATTCGGCGATCAAGGCCACCGGACGCCCCAGTTCTGGACGGATCCCATCCACCCGCTCCGAGAGCTCGGCGAGGATGTGCTTGGGAGAATCGTCGGCCAGCGCATGCACGGCGTCCAGTCGCAGCGCGTCGATATGGAACTCGCGCAGCCACCGAATGGCGTTCTCGCAGATGAAATCGCGGACGCTGCCGGAGTGCTCGTCGTCGAGATTGATGGCCGAACCCCACGGCGTGTCGTGCTTATCGGTGAAATACGGCCCGAAGACCGGCGCATAGTTGCCCGCCGGACCGAAGTGGTTGTAGACCACGTCCAGGCAGACCGCCAATCCGCGGGAGTGTGCGGCGTCCACGAATCGCTGTAGCGCGGCCGGGCCCCCGTAGGCCTCGTGCACCGCATAGAGATCGACCCCGTCGTACCCCCAGCCGCGATCACCGGGAAACGGCACCACCGGCATCAGCTCGACGGTCTGGGCGCCCAGCCGGACCAGATGATCGAGCCGCTCAATCGCCGAATCGAGGGTACCGGTGGGGGTGAAGGTGCCGACATGCAGTTCATAGATGACCGACCCCACCACATCGATACCGGGCCAATCCGCATCGTGCCACTGGTGGACGGCGGTGTCGAAGACCCGGGAGGCGCCATGCACACCGTAGGGCTGCCAGGCGCTGCGCGGATCGGGCCGGGGTTCCTGGTGGTCGATCGCGAGCAGGTAGTCGGTGCCCGCAGGCAGCTGAATCGTCCAATCGCCGCCGCCTTCGGCGCGCATCGGCAGCCGGGAGTCGCCGACGACCGCGAACGCCGAGTCGGCCAGCGGGGCCGTCAGCCGGATGGTAACCGCAGATTCGGTCACGATGGCTCTCCTTGACCGTTGCCGCGCTTGGCTGCCGAAGCCTGGCCGTCGTCGTCGTGACTGCCGAATCGCCTGGTCAGCCAGCCGAGTAGACCGCCCTCGTTGTCCTGGCCGACCGGCACCTGCACCTGACGTGCCGGACGCGGACGATGCGGCTGTCCGACGGCGCGGATGCTGGTCGTCCGCTCGGCGTCGGAGACCTCTTCGAGAACCGCGCACGGGAACCGAGCCAGCAGCTTGGCCAGTTCTACCGGGCCACCCGGATACTCCTCGGCGGTGAGCACATCGAACCATTGGCCCTCGGGCAGCACAACGGTGTTGCCTGCGTAGTCATCCGCCTGTTCGGTGGAGCGGATCAGCCTGCTCGCGATCACCACGACCTCGTCGTTCGCGCCGCGGGAGTAGCTGGTGAAATACCCCGACGAGCTGGGCAGCGGACGATAGGACGCGTGTGGCCCGACAAAGATGTTCGGACGTCGTCGCCGCAGCCGCAGGATGGCCCGCGTGAGGTGGTATTTCTCCTCGGCCAGAGTCTCCGGTGGGCGCTCGGCGAGTTCGTGGCCCATGGTGTTCAGGGTCTCGAAATCCGCGGGACGCCGGTTGTCGGGGTCAACCAGATAGTTCTGCACCGTCTCGCAGGATTGATAGCAGTCGGCCACGCCCAAGCAGGTCAGCTGAACGGCCTTGCGGGACAGGATCGCCGTCCGGGCGGCGTCGCTGGTAAACACAAACCAGTCGGCGAAGGCACCCATCACGTCGTCGTCGGCGTAGAGCTTTTCGATGGTCGCGGTCAGCACCTTCTCTGCGGCAACATCGGGGCTGGTCCACGACGTCCACAGCTTCTGCTCCCGGGACGCCTTGATCATGTACTCGCACAGACGCTCGGCCTCGATCGGGCCGGCCGGGGTCCAGGTGCCCGCCAGCGACTGCCAGAGCAGATTCTCGGTGTGGCCCTCCAGCGAGGAGGCGTAGGGATGCAGGGTGGTGAGCAGCGCCCGCCACTCGCTGGCGTGTTGCGATATCAGGGTGGTGCGTGCCCGCACATCCTCGGAGCGCTTCGAATCGTGGGTGGTGCCGCAGGTCATGGTGGCCGGCCACGTGGTGGCCATCTGCGCGCACCACTGGTGAAACTCGTCGGGGGTCAAGCCCCAGGTGTCGGGTGATCCGCCCACTTCGTTGAGTGACACCAGATGCGTCCAACGGTAGAACGCCGTGTCTTCCACGCCCTTGGCGGTTATCGCGCCGCAGACCTGCTGGAAACGGACGACCAGCTCGTCGCGCTGCGCGCGCTGAACGCGTTGTTCGGAACCTACCTCGCGTCCGAGTACCAGGTCGACCACCAGATCCATGGTGTCTTGCAACTCGGGATCAAGCTGCAGCCGGGCCTTCTCGGCGGCGTGGGTGACCAGTTCGACGGCCTCATCGGGGGCAGCCTCGCCCGGCACCACGTAGGCACGATAACGGGGGAACGCGATCACCAACTCGGCCAGGCAGCGGGCGATCCAACCCTGGGTGTGGTCTCGCAGCATGATGTCGTCACGGCAGATCTGGTAGGCCAAGGACGCGATCCGGTGCACCTCGGCATACAGCGAGGTGGTGGTGATCTCTCGTTTCGCCTTGCCGATCACCTCGTCCAGAGAACCGGGAATGTCGCCGGTGATGGTGTGAGCGATCGTCGCGAGGTCGCTGTAGCCGTTCGGATCGCAATACAGTGCGCCGACCCTCCAGGACGCGTCGTAGCCGGTGGTGCCGGCCACCGGCCAGTCGGTCTGCATCTGTTCATCGGGCTCGAGGATCTTCTCGGCGCTGATCCAGGCGCCGCCGGTCGCTGTGTACAGCCGCCGCATGTAACCACGTGGGTCGGCCAGACCGTCGGGATGGTCGATCCGGAATCCGTCGATATAGCCCTGTTTAAAGAGATCGAGCAGCAGACCGTGGGTGGCGTGAAAGACTTCCGCATCTTCCACCCGCACCGCCAACAGGGTATCCACGTCGAAGAATCTCCGGAAATTGAGCTCCTCGGCCGCCACCTTCCAATAGGCCAGCCGGTAATACTGCTGTGCCACGCACAACTCGACCGGCAGATTCTCGGTTCCGGCCCGTACCGGGAAGACATGGTCGTAGTAGACGAGCACGGGCTGGGCGCCTTCGTCCTCGAACCCGGGGATGACGCGATCTTCGAGAGTGATTTCGTGGTTGGCCAGCACCGTACCGATGCGGGCGCCGAGAAAGGGCATCAGGATACCGTCGCCGTCGTCGGTGCCGTCGAACCAGCGGGCGTAGGGGGAATTGGGACCGTATTTCAGCACCGACCAGACGGCCTTGTTGTGATAGATCGGGGTGGGTACACCCATGTGGTTGGGCACGACGTCGACGATGACGCCCATCTGGTGTTTGTGCGCTGCTCGGGCGAGCCGCTCGAATCCGGCGCGTCCCCCATCACGTCGCTGATCCGGGTGTGGTCGACCACGTCGTATCCGTGGGTGCTGCCGGGAGCAGCCTGCAGGATCGGGCTGAGATACAGATCGGTGACACCCAGGTCGTCGAGATAGTCGAGTTGCGCTGCGGCCTGACCGAAGCTCAGATCCGGCCCCAGCTGCAACCGGTAGGTGGACACCGGGATGCGCCGCCCGCTCGACGGTAGATGTGCGCTGCGCCCGCCCAGGGCCTGGCTGGAAGGCTGCGTGCTCTCGGTCACTAGCTCTCCACCTCATCACTCGGGGATACGTTCATTCAAAACTACTCTCGATGGCCCGGCGGCGGGTTTTGTTTGCCGCTCTGGCGCCCAGACAGCGGCCGGCGCGTTAGCGTTGACCTAGGCACCGACGCAGGAGGAACCATCATGGATTTTGGTGATCGGCTGGCGAAGCTAGCCCATGACATGCAGGACAGGGCTGCCGAGTTCGCCGACTCGGTGAAGCAGAAGTATGAGGACTCCGATCTGGACGACAAGATCGATGCCTTCAAGGACGATGTCGCAGGCAGGTACAACGAGTTCGCCGGATCGGTCAAAGACAAGCTCGACGACACCGATCTGGACGATAAGTTCCGTGGCTTCACCCAATCGGTGGGCGACAAGTACCGCGATCTCGCCGATACCGTGAAGGCGAGGTACGACGATTCCGATCTGGACGACAAGTTCGAGGACCTGAGGAAGGATGTCAGCGGCAAGCTGGCAGATTTCAAGGCTGCCTTCATCGACGCCACGGATACCGCCGCGCAGGCCGCCTCCGAGGCATCCGACACTGTCTCGGACGCAGCTTCGGACGCGAAGGATGCTGCCGGGAAGGTCGCCGAGGATCTCGGCGAGTCGGTGGCCGATGCGAAGGACACCGCCGCTGACGCGGTCTCCGATATCAAGGACGCCGTGGCAGATGCCGCCGAGGACGCGAATGGCCCCGGGGCTTCATAACTCGTTCGACCCGACGCGAACCGATCGGGCCTGACATCGGAGGATCCATAGCCCCGCGAAGCCGTACCAGGCGTCGCGGGGCTATTGCATGCGGGCCCATTCGTGCTGGGTATTTCCCAGCGGGCGGCGATGTGGCAGGGTAGGCGGGTGCCCGCTAACACAGCTGAATTGCTCGACCTCCTCAACTTGACCGCCGCCGGCGAGATGTCCTTCCTGGCCGCTCATCCGCGCACCCGGATGCAGCGCAGCTACGGCGGCCAGGTGCTCGCTCAGGCGCTCACCGCTGCATATCAGACGGTGGATCCCGAGCGGGTCGCGCATTCGCTGCACGCCTACTTCCTGCGTCCGGGTGCGGTGGACGACGACATGCGGTTCAACGTCGAGGCCTTGCGCGACGGCAACACCTTCAGCACTCGTCGGATCGAGGCCCTGCAGGACGAACGCGAGATCTTCATCGGATCGGTCTCGTTCCACGACCTGGAACCCGGCCTCGATCATGCCGATCCGATGCCGACCGAGGTGCCGGCTCCCGATGACTGCCCCCGGCTGGTCGATGTCATGGACGCCCGGTTCGGCGCTCATTCGATCTGGCACGAATGGGATGCGCTCGATGTGCGCTTCGCGGGCGATTCGTCGCCGGGCGGCTCCATCAAGCCCGGACGCCACCTCGCGAGCATGCGGGTCTGGGTGCGTACCGAAGGCGAATTGCCCGATGATTTCCGCATTCACCAGGCGGTGCTGGCCTACCTGTCGGATCTGACCCTGCTGAGTGTCTCGACGGTGCCGCATCCGGTCGTGTTCATGTCGAACCAGCTGCAGACCGCGTCGATCGATCACGCCGTCTGGTTCCATCGCCCCTTCCGTGCGGACGACTGGCTGCTCTACGACATGTTCTCGCCGTCGGCGTCCTCGGCTCTGGGGTTCTCGAAGGGACGGCTCTTCCAGCACGGCAAACTGATCGCATCATCGGCCCAGGAGGGACTCATCCGCCAGGTCGACTCCCGAGCGCTGCTCAGCTGAGAGTTCCGGACGCGGGAAGTCGGGCGGCGGCAAGTAAGTGGGCCCGCGCGTCTGATCGGGCGAACAAAGGGCCCCAGTCTCCACGGGGGAGCTGGGGCCCAGTTCGGGAGTGGCGTCGGCGTCGGCCGATCAAGCACTCATACGGGGTTCGGCGATCAGGCGACCGCCACCGTGCTCTTCTCACGTAGCACGACCAACGCGGCGCGTTCAATCTGACGCACTCGCTCTGCGGTGATGCCCCAGACCAGACCGATGTCAGAGAGCTTCGCCTGGCGGCCATCCAGCAGGCCGTAACGGCGGCGGACCACATCGGCGGAACGCTCGTCCAGGCCCTCCAGAAGAGTGTCCAGACGGTCACGATCCTCCTGGCTGAGTACGACCTCGTCCGGACCGGGGGAGGTCTCGCGGGCGATGAGGTCGCCGAGCGAGGTGTCGCCGTCCTCCTCGACAGGGGCGTCGAGGCTGACGTGCTCACGGCTGTACCGGATCAGGTCGACGACCTTGTCCTCGGTGACATCGAGTTCGCGGGCGATCTCGGTCACTTCGGGGTCGCGGCCGAGCGTGCGTTCCAGGTTGCGGCGCACGGCCGAAATCTGGTTCACCTGTTCGGCAACATGCACCGGCAGCCGGACGATGCGTCCCTGCTGGGCGATGCCGCGACTGATCGCCTGACGCACCCACCAGGTGGCGTAGGTCGAGAACTTGAAGCCCTTGGCGTAATCGAACTTCTCGACCGCGCGGATCAGGCCGGTGTTGCCTTCCTGGACGAGGTCCAGCAGCGGCATCTGCGAACGCCCATACTTGCGGGCCACCGACACGACCAGACGCAGGTTGGCGCGCAAGAAGTGCTGCATCGCCTCGTCGCCGTCGTGGGCGATGAGTTCGAGTTCCTCGCGGGTGGCGTCAGTCTCGGACTCCACTCGTGCGCTTAGAATCGCTTGTGCGTATTGACCGGCCTCAATGCGGCGGGCCAGGTGTACTTCTTCTTCGGCATTCAGCAGAGGAGTCTTGGCGATTGACTCGAGGTACAGTCCTACCGAGTCCTTGCCGTCGATGCCATCATTGGTGCGAACACGAGTCCTGCTATCCATGGATGTCTGCCTTTCTGTCGATCAATGGTGTAACGCACGAACCAGTGAATTTCTTTCATCGATCGCACAGTTTCTTTGAAAACGGGCCACCGTGGGGGCATACTGCGACCCTGGTCGTACACCATGGCGGCCCGGACTGCTCTGTGGGAGCATACCCGGCATGGGGGTTCCTTGGTGGGCGTGGCAATATGGCTAGAGGCGCTTCTTGACGGGAGAGGTCTTGAATGCGTCCAGGTCCGAGTCGGCTTCCGAAAGGTCATTTGTGACTTCCATTACTGAGCAGGCTGCCAGCGCGCCGGTGAAGGCCGCGCGCACCCGCAAGACCAAGGTTAGCGAGCAGCCAGCTGACGCCGCCGCTGCTGAGGCTCCCGTCAAGCGCACGCGCAGACCAGCGGCCGCGGCTTCCAAGACCGAGCCCGACGCTTCGGCCCAGCCCGGCGCGGATGCTACCAAGCCCATGACACCCACCAGGAAGTCCGCTGCGACAACGGCGTCTGCCGCGAAGTCCAAGCAGACGAGGGCCCGAAAGGCCAGTGTCGCCGCCACGGCAGCCGGCCGGGAACCAACGGTGCAAGAGGTGGCCGGCCAGGTGGTCGATGTCACCGTCAAACGCGAAGGCGATGATGTCGTGCTGACCGTGGGTGGCAAGAAGCGCAATCTCGACGATGTCGACGACTCGAAGTTCGACTCGAAGGCTGCCGCCAAGGACGAGGCCGAGTTGGTCGCCGACGGCGAGGCGTTCAGCCTCTCCGACTCCGACGATGCGGACGAGCCGGAGCAGCAGGTCGTCTCGGCCGGCGCCACTGCCGATCCGGTCAAGGACTACCTCAAGCAGATCGGCAAGGTTGCGCTGCTCAATGCGGCTCAGGAAGTCGAGCTGGCCAAGCGCATCGAGGCCGGGCTGTTCGCGGAGGAACGCCTCAGTGAGGGCACCGTCGGGCGCCGCGACCACGAAGACTATCTGTGGATCAGCGAGGATG
>NZ_JAVTWX010000045.1:0-13240 GCF_032229645.1 Brooklawnia sp. | reverse complement strand
GCTACCGAAATGCACAGCGGCTACTGATCGTCCCAGCGGCTACCGAAATGCCGCGGCTTTTCGGTAGCCGCTGCAGTTTTCGGTAGTCGCTGATTGCAGCGCACCTTTCATTCAGCGGCGCAAACTCAGAAGTCGTGCTCATCCGCATACGAGCGCGGATCCTCGATCGGTTCGAGATGCGCGGAGACCCGGATGTCGGGCACGACCTCCACGATCGCATCGATGACATCTTCGGTGAGATCGTGACCACGCAAGACACTCCAGGTGCCGGGCACCAGAACGTGCACGTCCATGAACTGCCGGTTGCCGGCGCGCCTGGTGCGAAAGGCATGAAACTCGATCTGACCCGGCTGCCGGAATCGATCGAGGACTGACTCGAGCTGCCGATTCGTCTCCTCGGGCAACGCGATATCCATCAGCCCGTTCACCGAATCGCGGATCAGCCTGTAGCCCGTCCACAAGATATTCAGCCCCGCCAGCAACGCGACGACCGCGTCGAGGCGCGGCTCGTGGGTTATCGCGACCAGCCCGACACCGAGCAGTACGGCGACCGAGGTGACCACATCAGTGAGCAGATGCTTGCCGTCAGCCAGCAGAGTCGCCGAACCGGCCGTCCTGCCCTTGCGAATCAGCACGAAACCGACAGCCCCATTGATGATCGCGGCGACCACCGAGATCCCCAAGCCCAGCCCCAGCTGCTCCAGCTCGCGCGGATTGAACAGGCGTTCGACCGAGGTGAAGATGATGAAGCCGGCCGCGACGAAGATCATCACGCCCTCGACCACCGCACTGAAGTATTCGGCCTTGCTGTGGCCGTAGGGATGGTTCTCGTCCGCGGGCTTGATGGCGACCTTGAGCGCAATTAGCGCCACGACGGCCGCGACCAGATTGACCAGCGACTCCGCAGCGTCCGACAGCAAACCGACCGATCCGGTCAACCAGGCAGCACCGCCCTTGAGTGCCATCGTGACAATCGCCGCCGCGATCGACAACATCGCATAGCGGCTGAGGTCTTCGGGCGGCGCGTAGCGCGGCGAGTTGTCGTGTTCCGGCTCGATGGGGCGTCTAGGTGTCACTCACCAAGTATGTCCATCTCTTCGGCGGGCAGCCAAGGCGTCGTCTCACGGACGCGTCTTGCACGAAGCCAACAGCGTCGCCTGACCACCTGCAACTCGGCTGCCGCGCGACCCGGGGCAGAATTGTGAGATAGCAGAGGGGACGACACGATGACGCAGCTGATCGCAGGGCGTTCGTTGAACGCATGGCTCGCGGACTATCCGCTGCTCGTCGACCTGATGGCCCTGCGAGAGGTGAGTTGGTTCAATCCGGAGTTGGCGCCCGCCGCCAGCGCGCTTTCGGAGGTCGGGCTGAGCACCGCTGACATCGACGATGCCGCCGATCGCCTGAAACGCTTCGCTCCCTATCTGGCAGCGGTCTTTCCGCAGACGCGCGCCAGCGCCGGAATCATCGAATCGCCGCTGGTGGCAGTGGGCGGGCTCCAGGAGGCGCTCGGCCAGCACTTCGGATTGCCACTGGAAGGTCGGCTCTTCGCCAAGCTCGACAGCGAGCTGCCGATCAGCGGCTCGATCAAGGCCCGCGGCGGCATCTACGAGGTGCTCGCGCACGCCGAATCGCTCGCTATTGAGTCCGGTTTACTAGCTCCGGACTCGGACTACCGCGAACTGAACAGTGCGAAGGCCCGCGACCTGTTCAGCGGGTATTCGATTGCCGTCGGATCCACCGGCAACCTCGGCCTGTCGATCGGCATCATGAGTGCTCAGCTCGGTTTCCAGGTCAGCGTCCACATGTCGTCAGACGCCCGTTCCTGGAAGAAGGAGCTGCTGCGCTCGCACGGCGTGAACGTCGTCGAATACGAGTCGGACTACTCGGTCGCCGTGGCCGCCGGACGCGAACAGGCCGCCGGCGATCCGCACGCCTACTTCATCGACGACGAGAACTCGACCCGTCTCTTCTGTGGCTATGCTGTCGCGGCCAGGCGATTCGCCGGGCAGCTACAGGCTCTCGAGGTTCGAGTGGACGCCGAGCATCCGCTCTTCGTCTATCTGCCGTGCGGTGTCGGCGGCGGCCCCGGCGGGGTCACCTTCGGACTGAAGACGATCTTCGGCGACGACGTGCACTGCGTCTTCGCCGAGCCCACCCATGCGCCCTGCATGCTGCTCGGCGTCTATACCGGCGAGCACGAACGAATCAGCGTCGGCGATTTCGGCATCGATGGTTGCACGGCCGCCGACGGTCTGGCCGTCGGGCGTCCATCGGGATTCGTGGGCCGACGGATGCAGCATCTGATCGACGGCTACTTCACGGTTACAGATGACGAACTCTTCCGGCTGGTATTCCAGACGCATCAGTGTGAAGGCTTGGGGATCGAGCCATCGGCTGCGGCTGGGCTGCCGGGGCCGTGGCGGGTACTGAGTGCGACTGACTACCGGCAGCGCCTCCGCCTGGACGATGCCAGGCTCGCCCGGGCCACCCATGTCGCCTGGTTCACCGGCGGCAGCATGGTCCCTTCGGACGAGATGACCTCCTATCGCGAGCGCGGTGCTGCTTTGAGTTAGGAACCCTCCAGAGAATCCCCCAGAGCCAGAAATCGCTCGGCCTGACCGCCTCGGGAGAGTCAGCTGCGTCGGCCACGAGTCCGGCGGACAAGCAGGTAGCGCGCTGTGCGGCTGACCGATTCGTCCGGGTCAGCGGACAGGTCGCGCAGTAGCGGAGCCACCAGGTCGCCAGGCAGTTCACCGAGTGCCTGGGCGAGCCGTTCGCGAGCAGCGGGACCGGGAACGGCGGGCTCTGCCGTCGCTGCTGCAGGATCGGGGACGGCGGCAGCTGCCGTCGCGGCAGCAGCCAGCCGCGAGCCGATCAACTCGACGGCGCGGGCTCCCAGATCTGCCGAGCGCGCGGCAAGACCGCCCAATGCCTCGGCGGCCTGCACATCGTCGATGCCCTGGGCGATCATCGCAACCAGCCGCGAGCAGAGCTCGTCTGGCTCGAAGCCTGATCTCTCGGGCTCTCGATTGGCGAGCGCCAACAGAGCCCGGCCGGCGATGACCGCGTCCGGATCATCGGCGAAGCCCACCAAAGCCTCGGACGCCGCTGGGGCATCGATGCTGGTCAGGGCCCAAACCGCGCGGCCTCGAACGTCCGGATCGGTGGCCCGTGCACAGTGGGCCAGCGCGGGGGCCGCGGCTTCGCCCGCCCGGACGATCGCCCAGCGCAAAGCCCCGGATGCGCTTGGATCAGGTTCGGCCAGGTAGGCGTCCACCAGCTGCCCGAGCACCGGCAGCGGCGCAGTGCCCCAGCGCAAGGCAGCGGTCTGCCGCTCACTCGCCGCGCCCGACCGCAGTCCGGTGATCAGTCCTATGACATCGAGTACGTCGTCCCAGTCCTGCGGTGTGGCCGCCTCGATACCGCGCAGCCTGGCGAGCAACTCCCGCTCCGCGGCGATCCGTAGTTCGGTGTCGCTGGCGAGCCGAGACACCGTGTTCGCAGCGTCAAATCCCGGGTCGTCCAGGGCCGCAGTGACCTCTGCCAGTGAGAGCCCGAGCGTGCGCAACGCCTCCACCTCGAAGAGCCTGCGCAGGTCGGCCGGCCCGTATTCGCGGTAGCCCGAACCCGTGCGCCCGGAGGGGATAAGCAGCCCTACCCGGTCGTAGTGCCGCAGCATTCTGATGCTGACTCCCGAACGCTGCGAGACGTCGCCGATCTGCATAACTACGAACCTAGCGCCATGATCCGCTTCGCCTCGGCCATCGCCGCGTCGAAGCCCGAATCGGGGTCGCGGATCAGCCGCAGCGAAGCTTGTGCGTGCAATCTGACTGCCGAATCCCCATGACCGGCAGCCTGCCGCAGCGCGACCTCGGCGGCATCGCCCAGTTCCACGAACGCCCGACTCAGACTGAGTTGGACGTCGCGTCCGCCACGACCCAGCTGGCCGGCCAGCCGTCCCGCAAGATCGGCCCGCTCATCGGTCGGCACCAGCGCAACCGCGGCGCGCCAGGCGGCACGCGCCGCCTCATCATCGGCATCGGCGAGTGACTCGTCGGTGATCGCCGGCCAGGCCCGGCCGTCCGCGAGTTTCGACAGCGTATGCAACCCCTGCGCGCGGGCCTGAGCCACCGGGGACTCGGTCTCTGCAAGCACTAACGGAAAGACTTCGTCCGCCGGATACCTCGTCAGTGCCCAGGTGAGCATGTCACGAACGAAGAAGTCCGGCTCCACTCCACAGCGCCGGACGATGACTTCCGCTGCCCCGGGGACCGGGTTCGTCCCGGCGGCGAGAGCCGCCTGAAGCCGCTTTGACGCGTCCGGCAGGTCGAGGGCGCGCGCCACTTGCTCCAGCAGATCGCGATCAATCGACGTCATGTCAGTTCCTCCTGGCCACCAGCCAATTGGCTGTCACAGTGTCAGGGTCAAGCCGCCGTAAGGTCTCGCCGGAACACGGCTAGAGTGTGAGCGGCCGGATCGACGTTCGGGGGACGAAGAGGTGAACAGCAGGTGCTGGAAGCGGACATGGGTTCGAACGATCACAAGCATCTGACAAGCGGAGATATGACGACACCTAAGTCGCAGAACGCCTCCGAAGAGAAGACCGCGCTACTGCCGGCGGTGCAGGAGCCGATCGTCCCTGCGGTGCGTCCGATCAGTGACCCGCGCACCGTCAAGAAGCACAAGCACGGCCGCAACACGGCGTTGTCGAAACGGCTGCTGCGGATTGCGCGCGGTTGGGGCAACCAGGGAGTCCCCGCGAAACCCGTGCAGGTGACGATGACCATCCCGGATCTGCTCGGCAGCCTGGGGCTGGCGATGCTGCAATCCCAGCTTCCGACCAGCGATATCGAGCGTCAGTTGGGCGATATTGCGCGGGCCTACGGACGTCCCGATCTCCGCATGGTCGTACTGCCCACCTCGATCCTCGTCGAGGATCCGGCTCAGGCCCGCACCGGCGTATTTCCGCTGCTGTCCGGTTCGTACCGGCTCGATCAGGCCGGTGCGATGGAGCGGCTGGTGGCCCGGGTTGTCGGGGAGCATCCCGAACCTGAGGAGGCCATTCGCGAGATCGCCCGGATCAGCCAGACGCCACCGCGATTCAGTGGCCGGACGATGATCGTGGGGCACATGATCCTCACCCTCGGATTCGGGATGGTGATCAATCCGACAGCAACCGCGCTGCCGGCCTATCTGGTTCTGGGCGCGCTCGTCGGCCTGGTGATCACACTCATGCGGGGACGCGCATCCGTGCAGCTGCTGCTGCCGGTCGCCACCTCATTTCTGCTGACGTTGTTGACTCTGGTCACCTTGAGCGATGTGTTGCCGGACGATCCACTGCTGCTGGTGGCGCCCGCCCTGCTCGCCTTCCTCCCCGGCCATATGCTCACGGTCGCGGCCGTGGAACTCACCAGCAACCAGGTCATTGCCGGCGCCAGCCGTCTCGTCTACGGATTCGCGCAACTCGGTTTGCTCGCCTTTGGCGTCTACGCGGCCTGGCATGTCGTCGATGCACCACCCGTGAGCGGTTGGGCGCCGTTGCTGGGGCCGTGGGCCCCGTGGGTCGGCGTCGTGCTCACCAGCGTCGGATTCAACCTCTATATGGTGGCCCCGAAGGGCGCCCTGCGCTGGATCCTGTTCGGGAACCTCGTGGTCTATGCTGCCCAATTCACGGGGTCGGTTCTCGTCGGGCCGGCGTTGTCGGGTTTC
Source organism: Brooklawnia sp. (assembly GCF_032229645.1). NCBI lineage: Bacteria > Bacillati > Actinomycetota > Actinomycetes > Propionibacteriales > Propionibacteriaceae > Brooklawnia > Brooklawnia sp. Next base: position 7,528 of record NZ_JAVTWX010000045.1, on the reverse strand, counting down.
GCCGGGGCCATGGTGCTCGAGCCGTTGGCTCGCGCGATTCAGCGCTTCCGGTCGGCCCCACCCACGGTGGTGCTTCGCACCTCCGGGTACTTCCTGCTGGTTCCCGGTGCCCTCGGGTTCATCAGCGTCAGCGAGGCCGCGTCCACGGTGGGATCGCTGTCGATGATCGTCCAGGTCTTCCTTTCGCTGATGGCTATCGCGCTCGGCACCCTGGTGGGCGCCAGTGTCTCCCGCGAGATCCGCGCCGCCGTCCGCACCTGGCACGATCCGGTCTGACCCAGGCCGACCGGCTGTCGGCGCCCTGGAACCTTCCGCTCTTCGCGTGGCTGCTGCCCCGAAGGGCTGCGTCCAATTATCGAGTTCAGTTTGGTCGCTATAGCCGACCAAACTGAACTCGATAATCTGCGGGGAAATTTTCGTCAGGTACTTGACGGAGCTCCGAACGCGACGCATAGTTGATGTCAGGTACCTGACAGAAGGTGAGGACCAGATCCAATCAAAGGACATCAACAATGACTGACAACATCAATGACCAGACGAATCAAGAACGCAGTGGTCGCCGCCTGGTGGCCGAGCGGCTGCGGCATGTGGCCGCACTCCAATTCAGGCGGCAGCGCAGAGGCCGCCCCGGCGGCGAGCCCTGGCGTGACCCGCGAAACGGGCAGGGTCGGCTGCTGGCGGTACTCAAGCTCAAGCCCGAGATGACCCAGCGCGAGCTGACCTACCTGATGGGCATGTCGCGGCAGTCGATCGCCGAACTGCTCCGCAAACTGGAGGGCCAAGGCCTGGTCGAGCGCGAGGCATCAGCGAGTGACCGGCGTGTCGTCAACGTGCGGCTCACCGAAGCCGGACGCAATGCTGTCCAGGACACCGGCCCCGACTCGGACGCGCGGCTGGCATTTCTCGATTGCCTGACCGACGAGGAGGTCGCTCAACTGGCGGACTATCTCGGTCGCATCATCGAGAACCTCGAGCAGGAGTTCGGCGAAGACTTCGACGAGCGCGTACAGCGAATGCAGGACTTCTGGCATCATCACGGCCCCGGACCTCACGGACGCGGTGGTTTCCCAGGCTTCGGCCCGGATGCTTTTCCCGAGCCTGGTGGCTGGTGGGGCGAGGAACCCGGATGCGGACCTCGCGGCCCGCGCGGTGGACGGCGCACACCTCCCATGCCCCCGCAGGACCGACGTTCGGCAGACGAGTTCGATGACCCGGAGCCGGACGAAGGCTGAACCATCCCGGCGTGGACGATATCTGCACGCGCCCGCCACGCAGTAGCTGCCACCCCACCGTTACCACCGGGCATTTGCCGCCCAAAGAACTACCAGGAGTTGCAGCGGCTACCCGTCTGCACACGCCATGACACAACAGCTACCCGAAGTTGCAGCGGCTGCCGATCCTTCGGCAGCCGCTGTAACTGTCGCTAGTCGCTCGAATCGGACCCGAGCATTTCGGCAGCGGATGGGATGGTCGGCAGCCCGTGATTCGGTCCACGACGCGATCGCAGGGCCCAGCGCTCCGACACGGCTGCCCAATCATCGTCCGCACGACAAGTGAGCGGGCGTCTTAACGTGTCCGTAACGGCATCCTCTCGTTCCTGCAACCTTGTCTTGTTTAACTGAGTGGCAACTTCACAAGGGACCTTCAACCCAAGCCCTTCAGTGGTCGGCCCACCGGCCGACCGAAGACGCCACGCACCCCTAGGTGGCAACCGGCTGTGACCCGCAGCCCGAAACCAATGACGCAGTCCTTTCAGGAGGATCATGTCGACGTACACGCTGGCGACCGACCCGACTCCCGCAGACGATCTCATCCCCGAAGCCCGCAGGGCACGCTCCAAGAACCCTTACACGCCCGTAGTGATCACCGTTTCACTAGCGGCGACGCTGGGCATTTTCGCCTACGCGTGGTTCTTGCTGAACCCCCACAACCGCGGCGACCTGCTGCCCTGGACGATGGTGATCTTCGCCGAGGTCGTGCTGATCTTCCACGCGTTGATGGCGATGTGGGCGATCTTCGCAGGCATGAAGGATCCGCGCGGCTTCTCGTTCTATGACGCCCAGCGGACGCTCTATGACGCGGTCGCCAATGAGGGCCAGCGCGTCACCGATGATCCTGCCCGCTGGCCGCTGTATCTGGAAGCGAAACCGGTGAGCGTCGACATCCTGATCACCACCTATGGCGAGCCGCTCGACGTCATCCGGCGAACCGCCGAAGCGGCCATGGCCGTTCGCGGTGAGCATCAGACGTGGATCCTCGATGATGGCAAGTCCGATCAGGTGCGCGATCTGGCAGCCCGCCTCCAGATCGGTTACGTCCGCCGACTGACCAATCATGGAGCCAAGGCCGGCAACCTCAACAACGCGTTGACCGTAGCCAAAGGCGACTTCTTCGTGATCCTGGACGCAGACTTCGTGCCGCAGCCAGAGTTCTTGGAGGAGACCCTCCCGTTCATGGTCGACCCCACCGTGGCCTTCGTGCAGACGCCTCAGACCTACGGCAACATGCACAATTTCATCTCCCGCGGGGCCGGGTACATGCAGACGATGTTCTACCGGTTCATCCAGCCGGGCCGCAACGAGTTCAATGCAGCCTTCTGTGTCGGCACCAACGTGCTCTTCCGCCGAGCAGCCGTGCTCGATGTCGGCGGCATCTACGCCCAATCGAAATCCGAGGACGTCTGGACATCGTTGATGCTCCACGAACGCGGCTGGAAGTCCGTCTACGTGTCGCGAACACTGGCAGTCGGTGACGCGCCCGACACCATTGAGGCCTACACGAAGCAGCAGCTGCGGTGGGCAACCGGTGGCTTCGAAATCTTGTTCACCCATAATCCGCTCAGCCCCAGGCGCAATCTCTCGCTGGATCAGCGGGTCATGTACTTCGTCACCGCGACCTTCTACCTGGCTGGTATCGCCCCCGGCATCCTGCTGTTCGTTCCTGCGATGGAGATCTTCTTCGACCTGCACCCAGTGAACCTCCAGGTTGGCACAGCCACCTGGTTCTTCTTCTATGCGGGCTTCTATCTGCTACAGATCCTGCTGGCGGCCCTGGTTCTCGGCACCTTCCGCTGGGAGGTACTGCTACTAGCAGCCAACTCGTTCCCGATCTATTTCAAAGCGTTCCGCAATGCGTTCATCGGGGTTGACACGAAATGGCATGTCACCGGAGCGACCGGCAAGAAGGCGTCCGCGTTCAACTTCATGATTCCGGTCGTGTGGACCTTCGTCTTCTTGCTCGGCACCTCGGTGGTGGCGCTGTGGCGCGATATCAGCCTCGGCCGGCTCAATGTGGCGACCTTCTGGTGCGTGGTGAACACCCTGGTGCTCGGTGCATACATCGTGGTCGGGTTCCGAGAGGCACGGACGACGCCGGGCACCGCGGACCTCACCGAGGTCGATCTGATGAATACCGTCATTGAGACCCGCAGTCCCGAACCGCTCAACCCGGACACCATCCTGGCCGCACGTCGGCAAGTTGCGCAGCTCGCCGCCGACCCAACGGGAGCCGAACCATCAACCAACGCACCACCAGCCACCATCCTGCAAGAAGGCGATGGGCTGCAAGACGACGCCACCGAGATGCCGCGACGCGCAGCCCGCGTCCTGCAGTGACGACCCACCAACTCAAGGGGACGGATCATGACCTGGATCAATCGGCTCAAGATGTGGGGTGGCATCCTCGGGGTCGCCGCGCTCACCTTCGCGCTGACGCTGCTGTTCAACCAACGACAGTCTCAGGTGGCCAGCATCACCGCTTCGGTCGACGCGCCGGCTGCGATGGTGGGCTCGTCCTACGGCGGGGTGGTGACCGAACTGAACGTGCGTGCCGGGGATGCCGTGACCGCCGGAGATCCGCTGTTCACCCTCACCAGCCTGCAATTGCAGCAGGACATCGGCAACGGACTCAAGCCGATCTCTACCGAGGCCTACGCAATCGATCCGGAAGCCGGGACGATCACCTACCACGCCGTCTCCAACGGCTATATCGCCTCCATCGAGGCCAAGCCCGGAACGTTCTTGGCAAACGGCGGCGCGATGGCGGTGGTGGTCGCCGATGGCGAACGCACGGTGACCGCACAGTTTGAGCTGGAGCCCTCCGACTACGGACGAGTGGAACAGGGTGCGGGCGCTCGGATTGTGCTCCCGAACAACCAGACCGTGCAGGGCACCGTGGCTGGGGTCACGGTGAATACCAATGACCGTGGCGACGCGATCACCCATGTCACCATCGAGAGCCCCGCCCTGACCGATCCGGGCCTCTCGACTTTGACAAGGCTAGATACACCCGTGACCGTCATCATGGACCTGCGTGATGACGGCTGGTTGGCCGGGCCGACCGAAGTACTGCTCGCCTTCTTGACCAAGATCGGATTGAGGTAATCGCGGTGACAACAGTCAAAACGATCCGAGACGGCCTGATCGCAGGAGGCATGCTGATGGCGCTCGTGGCATGCACGTCCACTCCCCCTGGCGATCCCGATGCGTCCACTTCTGGCGCGACCACCGCCGCGCAGCCGACAACCGCAGCGACGGTGCTCGGTGCCGAGGAGGTCTCGCCGCTGCTCGACCAGATCACACGGCGCGACGGCGTCGACCTGAATCCCGCCAGACTCGCCGATGGCCTCCTGCCGCCGACCAATACCTGGTTCTCCGGGCTGGTCTTCGGGGACGCTGCGCTGCCGGTCTTCCCGATGCCGTTGAGCTTCGGGCTGGACGATAACGGCTTCGCCTTCGGTCTGCCCACCGTGACCACGAGCGAGAAAACGATCATGGGCGGCTATGCACCGATCATCGACGTGACCACCGGCAGCAAGACGAGCTGGCAGGTGACGGCCTACGACAAGCTGTCGGTGACGCTCGAGGGTAGCGTCGACGGCAAGCCGTTCGGTGTTGTCCGAATCGCCGAAGGCTCACCGTTCGTCAGTTTCACCGCGTCGTCCGCGATCGATCTGACCACCAACCTGCCGTTCACGGCCAACGGTGACGCTTGGTCCACCAAAGCCGGGGCGTCCGAATATGGCCTTGTCACTTCGGGCAAGGTGAATGGCAGCCGCATCGAACTGGACGACGGGCAGCGTGCCACCTGGTTCGCGACGCCCACCGGCGGCACGCTGTCCGGCCTTGCGGCGCTGGCGGACGATCCGGTGGTCTCCACCTCGGTGTCGTACGAGGTGGCCGACGATGTCACGACCACTTTGCGGTACAGCACCGAAGATGGCGGCTCGACCGCGGTGACGGCCATGCCGCATCAGGTGGACAGCCTTGTCAGCGATGCCGAACCGATCGGCACCTACACCAGCATCTTCGGCACTTTGTCCGTCTATCCGATCGGCGAGTTGACCTGGAGTGAGCCTGCTCAGGCCGCCCGTACCGGCTTGGACCTTTCCGGCCTGAGCAGCGGCGAGCGTGACGAGCTCGCCGACGCCGTCCGCTCCGATGTGGCCACGGCTACGCCGTATCCGGCGGACACCTATTTCGGCGGCAAGGCGCTCTACCGAGACGCCCAGTTGATCCAGATCGCCCGCCAGGTCGGTGCGCAGGACGTCGCCGATCAGCTCAGCACCCAGGTGAGAACCGAGCTGGAGAAATGGATGGAGCCGGGTGGCTGCGAAACACGCGAGGCATTCTGCTTCTTCTATGACACCCGCAATCACGGCATCGTCGGCAACACACCGTCATTCGGTTCGGACGAGTTCAACGACCACCACTTCCACTACGGGTACTTCCTCTACGCAGCCGGCGTGCTCGCCGCCGACGATCCGGAGCTGGCCACCAAGATCGCCCCTGTGATGAACCTGCTGGCCGCAGACATCGCGAGTAACCCTGCCAACGAGTATTTCGTGGCGCAGCGCAACTTCGACCCCTACCAGTCCCATTCGTGGGCTTCGGGGACCTCTCCGTTCGCGGATGCCAACAATCAAGAGTCGGTCTCTGAGGCCGTCACCGCGTACGCGGGTCTAACCCTGTGGGCCCGTGCGAGCGGAAATGCCGACTTGGAGGCCGAGGCGGGTTGGATGCATGCTCTGGAGTCGGCATCGGCCCGTGCCTACTGGACCGACTTCGACCTGGACGATCCGGTCTACCAGGGGTTCAATCATGCGATCACCCCGCTGATCTTCGGAGGTAAGCGGGACTATGCCACCTGGTTCTCGGCCGAGCCGGCCGCAACCCTGGCCATTCTGCTGATCCCGGTGAGCCCTTCGTCCGACCAACTGCGGGGCGACCCGGAGCGAATCAAGAAGAACGTGGCCGAGGCAACCGCGGGCAAGGGATTCGAGCAGCAGTACGGCGATTACGTGCTGATGTACTACGCACTGGCCGGGGAGCAGGAGCGACAGGAGGCGCTCGAGGTCGCCCGTCGGATGGACCGCGAGTTGATCGACGACGGCAATACTTACAGCTATCTGCTGGCGTGGCTGTTGAGCGTCTGAGACAGCCACGATGTCATGACGTGCCATGGCCGCTCCTGAGGACCCTCCAGAGGGGTCTTGACGCGGCCCTTTGACGATCTGAAGCTTCGCTCATAGGGTTCTACCCATCGGATGAGTCTTTGACAGATGAGTCTTGTGGCAGCAGCTCCGGGGGCGACCTCAATGAGGATCGATCGCGTCGAGCGCTCCGGCACGATCAACAATGGAGTGAGGAAACGATCATGACAATCAACAGCGTCGGTGTCATCGGACTCGGCATCATGGGCGGGCCGATGGCCCACAACATGGCAGCTGCCGGGTGGCAGGTGTTCGGCTGGGCCCGCAGATTTCAGGTAGCCCAGGCGGTCGAGGGCATCGTCCCCGTGCCGAGCACCCGCGAGTTGGCAAGCTGCGATGTGCTGGTGAGCGTGCTGCCCGATCTACCGCATCTCGAGGGGGTGCTCGCCGACGGTCTGCTGGACGCCATCGATCATCCGGTCACGCTGGTGGTCTGTTCGACCTCGTCCCCCAGCGGGGTCAGGGAACTCGCCGAGAGGCTGGCGTCGCGGCAGGTCTCGGTGGTCGACGCCCCGGTCAGCGGAGGCGAGACGAAGGCAATCGACGGCACCCTGGCCATCATGGTGGGTGGCGCGGACGCCGATGTCGCACGCGTGCTTCCGGTACTCCAGGCATGCGGCAAACCGGTACACCTGGGCCCGCTGGGGAGCGGTGAGGTAGCCAAGGCCTGCAACCAGATGATCGTCTCGGCCACCACGACCGCGCTGGTGGAGGCCGCCGTGCTCGCCGAGCGTTCGGGCCTCGATGTGGCCGAACTCTTCGCGTTGTTGAGCACCGGGCTTGCGGCCAGCGAGGTGCTCACGCAGAAGGCAGCGAAGCTCGTCGCACACGACCACGCGGTCTCGGGTCCGGCGAAGTTCTTCATCAAGGATCTCGGATTCACCCTCGATCAGGCGGAGACCGTCGGGGTGCATCTGCATCTGACCGAGCTGATGCGCAAGACCTGGACCGACATGACCGAGGCCGGCTACGGCGACCTCGACACGACCGCCCTGCAGGCCTACGTCGAAGACCTCGCAGAATCGGATGCGCCGAGCG
>NZ_JAVTWX010000044.1:0-13306 GCF_032229645.1 Brooklawnia sp. | reverse complement strand
CGGCGGTGAGTCCGAGGCCCGCACCGAAACCCTTCGCGAAGGGTTGTTTGAAGCCTGATTCCTTGGTGGCGGCGATGGGTAGGGCTTGCGGTGGTCGCGGGGCCACGGTGTTCATCGGGAGCGGAGGCGGCGATGGTGTTCTGCTTGGCGGCCGGTTCCCCTCGCCCACGGTGGGTGTCGCGGTAGGCCCTTGCTGATCACCGGGCTGCGATCCTTGCAGGGAAGCAGGTTTCGGTTCGTTGCTGCTCATACGAGACGGTCCCTTCAGATACGGGTGGGTTGGCGGGTCTGTCCAGTATTTCGAAAGATCGGCCCGAATGTGCGGGTCGGTTGCGAACGACGATTCGCCCGGACGCCGTCCGGCTGCGACAATGGGTCGGTGCAAAGCCAGATCAGACCACACGCCGTGCTGTGGGATTTCGACGGCACGGTGGCGGATACCGAACCGCTGTGGATCGACTCCCAGATCGAGACGATGGCGTCTTATGGAGTGACCTCCCGACACGAGGATCTCGCTCGGCTGTGCGGGGTGTCGGCGGATGTCTCGATCCGGGCGCACTTCGCCTCCTACGAGGCTCAGCACGGTGAGCCACCGCCCATGACAGGGCGAGCACTCTGGGAGCAGATCACCGCAGGGGTGATCCGCCGGCTGAACTCCCAGCCGTTGCCGTGGCGTCCAGGTGCGCGCGAGCTGTTGATGGGTCTTCACGACCGTCGTATTCCGATGGCGCTCGTCTCGGCGAGCCCGCGCGCCATGATCGATGCCGCCTTGGCAAAGATGCCTGCCGGTGTCTTCGACATCGTGATCGCCGGCGACGAGATGCCGCGCAGCAAGCCGGCCCCCGATAGCTACCTGCTGGCAGCTGAGCGTCTCGGCGCTTCGGCTGCGGACTGCATCGTGGTCGAGGACTCCATCTACGGCACCGAGGCCGGACGAGCGGCCGGCGCGGCCGTCATCGCGGTGCCCAGCATTCAGGAACTCGACGAGTACCCCGGGCAGCTGTTGACTCCTACGCTGGCCGGCATCTCCGTCGACGACCTCAACCGGATCTGGCACCAGGTGAAGGGAATATAGCGCGTGGCTGACATCGACCCCGCCGCCTACTCGGGCGTCCACACCGGAACGCTGTGCGAAGGGGAGTGGGTCTCGCTCACCGACACCAAGGGCCACCGCAAATCGCTGCTCCTGGAGGCCGGAAAGACCTTCCACACCACCAAGGGTGGTCTTCTGCACGACGACATCATCGGCCGACCCGAAGGCGTGGTCGTCACAACCGTCGGCGGACTGCAATACCTGGTCTTCCGGCCGTTGCTCAATGAGTTCATGGTCTCGATGCCTCGTGAAGCGGCCGTCATCTATCCGAAGGACGCCGCGCAGATTCTGATGCGCGCCGACATCTTCCCCGGCGCCCGGGTGCTGGAGGCCGGCGTCGGATCCGGTGCGCTCAGCCTGGCGCTGCTGCGCGCGATCGGGCCGACCGGCCGTCTGCACAGCTATGAGCGGCGCTCCGAGTTCGCAGACGTGGCCAGGGCAAATGTCGAGCAGTTCGTCGGTGGTCCACATCCGTCATGGACACTCACCCTGGGAGATCTCGCCGACGTCGTCGCCGACGAACCGATCGATCGCGCCATCCTCGACATGCTGGCACCGTGGGACTGTCTGGAGGCGGTCGCCGCAGTCTTGGAGCCGGGCGGGATCCTGTGCTGCTATGTGGCCACCACCACACAGATGGGACGCGTCATGGACACCGTGCGTGCCCATGGTGGCTTCATCGAACCCGTGGCGTCAGAGGTGATGGTGCGGGACTGGCATGCTGAGGGGCTGGCTATCAGGCCCGGGCATGCGACCACAGCGCATACCGGCTTCCTTGTGATGACCAGGCGGATGGCTCCTGGTGTCACGGCGCCATTGCGGAAGCGTCGTCCGGCACCGGGCGCCTACGGGCCCGACTATGCGGGTCCGATCCCGCGCAATGTGCGCGCGGAGCATCTGGCGGCGAACCGCACCAGGGCGGAGGAGTTGGGCTGAGCGCAAGCGTCCAACTGGGAGCAATCTGATCCAGGGCCGACCCTGGCTACTCGATGGTCGCGATGAGCTGTCCGATCGCCGGCCGATAGACATCTATCGGTTCGCCATCGGTGCGCTCGGCCGCCACGCTCACCAGGTCGCCGTCGCACTCAATCACGGCCAGCAGCGACGAGGCCGCGTCCATGTGCCAGATGGTGGTGCCGGAAACCAATGCTTCGGTGCGTACCGCGGGCTGGTCAGTTCCGGCGCCCAGGATCTCCGCTGCACGATCTCGAAGCAAGACCTCGGCCTCCGGGGCAGCGCCCGCCCCATGGGTGTCGATCTCGACGGTGAGCAGGCGGTCCGGAGAACGCAGCAGCATGCCGGTCTGGTTGCCGAAATAGACAGCCCACGAGTGCAGGTCGGGCAAGATGGGCAGCTTGAGCACGTCGTGTACGAGCGGCTCACTCAGCCACCCCTGGGCGGGAACCACGGTGAAATCGGCGCCGACCGCGACCGGCTGGGTGCCGTCGGAAACCTCCGCCTTGGCACGCGCCGCAGCCACCGGGCCCAGAGTCGCCGCATAGCCCAGCCCGATCAGGAAGAGGACGACGACGATCGTCCGGATCAATCTTCGGGTCCTGTTCAATCGCCGTCTTGGTTTGTAGTAGTCCTTACTCATCGATTGGACACCCGCCCCGCCGGAACCGATCCGCTGAACAACTGCGTCACGGTGACCGGAGTGAGACCGCGATCCTTGAGGCCGGAGATGACCTGTTCGGCTGTTTGAACAGAGCCGGCGTGCGTGTCGTGGAACAAGATGATGTCGCCACGCTTTGCGTTCGGTACCGACCGTTGGACGAGCGCGTCGGCGCCGGGATCCTGCCAATCGTTGGTGTCGATCGACCAGAGAATCGCCGGCTTGCCGACGGCGGCGATCACGGTGGAATTGACCGCACCGTAGGGCGGCCGGAACATCGTGACCGGCTTGCCGGTGATTCCGGTGACGATGCTGCCGCAGCCGTTCACCTCGGACTTCACTTTGTCTTCCGGCAGCTTCGTGAGGTCGGGGTGGGTCATGGTGTGACTACCGATCTCGTATCCGTTGGCCGCCACTTGCTTGACGACATCGGGCATCAGATTCACGTTCTTGCACTGCACGAAGAAGGTGGCACCGGCCTGTTCGGCCTTCAATGTGTCGATCAGCTGGGTGGTCAAGCTGCCGGGGCCGTCGTCGTAGGTCACCGCCACACAGCTGAGCAGCGAGCAGTCGACCGGCAGACTCGGACTCCAGGCAGGCATGCCGGCAAACGGCGCGCCCCGCTGTTGCTTCAGTGCCGACGCCGTCTCACTCTGCCAACTGTCGAGCAACTCGCCGTCAACGCTCACGGACACGGGTTCGGCCGTCTGCTCGATGCCGAGTCCGGCCAACTCGGGGGAGACGATGCCGGCGGGCAACACCAGGAGCGCCGACCCGTCGGCTTCTTCGTGGAGATCGATGAACGCCTGCGCGGCGAGCGCGATCTGATCGTCCGGCGGTGCAGTAATCGGCGCGGTGCTCACGCCGCCGGCGTCGCGGCGTAGCTGCTCGACGGTTCTGATCCACAGTTCGGACGCTGCATCCGGCGTCCACAGGTCCCCGGAATCAGTGACGGTATCGGTGGCGAGATCGACGTAGAGAGCCACCTTCTGGTCGGACGAAGCGACACCGGCGGCGCCGGTCACGGTGCGGATCGCGACGGCCACCGTCGATCCGAAGGCGGCAAGGACATCGCAGGTGATCGCGGTTCCCGTCCCACCGGCCGGAGCTGTCTGCGGATCCGTCAACACGCGATCGGCATCCCAGCTGATCGAGCCGGTCACGCACCCCCGATCGCCGAGACCCGAACCCACGGGGAAGACCTCCGGTGTGAAGGCGACACCGGCCAACGGTTGCCGGATCACCGCATCGACGCGCTTGTTGAATTCGTCGGCGCCCGGGATCTGCACATAGCGAGCCTGGTAGGCGGCGGCATCGTTACGTATCCGGCCGTTGACGAAACCGAGATCATTGAGACTCGTCTCGGCCCCGGCATCCAGGGCGACCAGTCGGACGCCCGGACGATCATCCCACCCCGGCGGCGTCCAATCCGGTGTGCCGGCCGGCTCGGCACAACCCGCGAGCAGCAGACCCAGGAGCCCAACGGCAACGGCCCGCCTGGATACCTTGGGGCGTCGCGGCGCATGCGTAACCATTTCTTTGCTCCCTCAATCGATCGACTATCACGCGCGTCGATACGGAGTCGTCATAGCTGACTCATAGCATAGCTATTCCGCTTGTCGCAAGGCGATCACGACACGTTGAACTACTCTGCAACGCAGCCATCGCGGGAATACCGGCGAGTGATCTGTGGTGGCTCTGCTGCTATGTGTGAACCGGACCGGAGACGCAACCGGTCGTCGGGGTAGGCTTTGGCAATCATGGACAGCTCCGGGACCTTCGAACTCACCAGTTCGTTCGCGCACCTTGTCGCGCGCGTCGCTCCTGAATCATTGCCGGCGATGACCGATGGCCCGCAACTCGCTCCACATGGCACCACCATCGTGGCGGCCGCCTTCACCGGCGGCGTGGTGATGGCCGGTGATCGCCGGGCCACGATGGGCAATCTGATAGCCCAGCGCGACATCGAGAAGGTCTTCACCGCCGATGAGTACAGCGTCATAGGGATCGCCGGCGTGGCGGGCATCGCGATCGAGCTCGTCCGGCTCTTCCAAGTGGAATTGCAGCATTACGAGAAGGTCGAGGGCATCCCGCTGAGCCTCGATGGCAAGGCCAACCGGCTCGGCGCTTTGGTGCGTGGCAATCTCGACAAGGCGATGGCCGGGCTGGCCGTCGTCCCGATGCTGACCGGCTGGGACATCGAGCGTCGGCAGGGTCGCATCTTCAGCTATGACGCGACCGGCGGACGCTATGAGGAGACCGGTTTTCATGCCATCGGATCGGGTGCGGCCTTCGCTCGCGGTTCGCTGAAGAAGACCCATCATCGCGATCTCGGCGAGGACGATGCGATCGCAGCTGCCATCCGCTCGCTCTACGACGCGGCGGACGACGACTCCGCCACCGGAGGGCCGGACCTGGCCCGCAATATTTTCCCGGTCGTGATGAGCGCCAGCGCCCGCGGCGTGCGCCAGCTCAGCAGCGACCAGGTCGCCGATATCACCACCCGAGTGCTGGAGACGCTGTGAGCCTGCCGTTCTATGTTGCTCCCGAGCAACAGATGAAAGACCGCGCGGAATTCGCCCGGAAGGGGATATCGAGAGGACGCTCAGTAGTGGTGCTGCGATATCGCTGCGGCATCGCCTTCGTCGCGGAGAACCCCAGCCATACCCTGCACAAGGTCTCCGAGGTCTACGACCGCATCGGATTCGCCGCAGTCGGCCGCTACAACGAATTCGAGAACCTGCGCATCGCGGGCATCCAATACGCCGACCTGCGCGGCTACTCCTACGATCGCCGCGACGTCACCGGACGGGGGTTGGCCAATCAGTATGCCCAACAGCTGGGGGCGGCTTTCAGTTCGGGGGTCGACAAGCCATTCGAGGTCGAGCTGATCGTCGCCGAGCTGGGGCTCGCCGGTGCAGGGGACCAGATCTTCCGAATCGGATTCGACGGGACGATCACCGACGAGCCCGGATTCAGCGTGATCGGTGGCGCCGCCGAGACGCTGCATGCAGCGATCGCCAAGGACTTCTCGGCCGACGCCGACCTGGGCGACGCCGTCAAACTGGCCTCGGCAGGCTTCTCCGACGGAGTGGCTCTCGAGGTGGCCGTACTCGACCGCACCCGCAGCCAGCTGCGCACCTTCCGCCGGATCGGCACCGCCGAACTCGACCGGCCGCCGGGCGACGACTGAGGTGGGCATCGATCAGATATCGCCGGCGCTGATCATCGGCGCCGGATTGGTGGGGGCATCCATCGGCTGCGCGCTGAGCGAGGCCGGAGTGGTGGTGCATCTCAAAGACCGCGATCGCTCGCATGCGATCGTCGCGGCCGGACGGGGAGCCGGCCGTCTGGAGGCCCCGGACGCCTCCGAGGTGAGGTTGGTCATCGTGGCGACTCCGCCGGCGGTGATCGCGGAGGTCGTCGCGCGGAGCCTGGAAAAATACCCGCACGCGGTCGTCACCGACGTCGGCTCGGTCAAGGCCCGCATCGCATCGGATCTGCAAGCGCTGCGCATCAATCTCGCGCGCTATGTCGGCAGTCACCCGATGGCCGGCTCGCAACGCTCCGGCCCGCTCACCGCCGGCCCGGAACTCTTCGTCGATCGCACCTGGGTGATCACGGCCCGTCCGGAAAACCCCGAATGGGCCGTCGAACGGGTGCGCACGCTGGCGACCACCTGCCAGGCGCGAATCCGGGAATTGGATCCTGCCGAACACGACCGAGCTGTCGCCGAGGTCAGCCATTTCCCGCAGCTGGTAAGCAGCCTGACCGCCGCCCGGCTCGCCGAGGTGCCGCCCGACGACCTACGGTTGGCCGGTCAGGGGGTTCGCGATGTCACCCGCATCGCGGCCTCCGACGTCACGATGTGGCGCCAGATAGTCTCGGCCAACACCGCCCTGATTCGCGAACAGCTGGTCGCGATGCGCGACGATCTGGACAATCTGATCGGCGCGCTGGACGATCCGCGCGTGGTTATCGACCTGCTCAATCGCGGAAACGACGGTGTGCGGGCGTTGCCCGGCAAGCGGGGCAAGCGCCCCAACGAAGTCATCTCGGTCGTGGTCGAGATTCCGGACGCCCCCGGTGCGCTGGCTGAAATCTTCACCAGCATGACCACCAACGGCGTCAACGTCGAGGACCTCTCGATCGAACACGATCCGGACCGCCCGGCTGGCTATCTGTCCATCGATGTAGCACCGGAGCGTGCCGACGCGCTGCGGCAGTTGGCTCGCGAAAATGGCTGGGGCTTGCGTTCCTGACCGACATCGGGGCTGTGAGCATGGGGATGGAGATCGGGCTAGCCCGGACAAGGATAGGGAGATCGTCGTGAACGCTGCCAGACGACCTGGATTGGTGATCGCCGTGGACGGCCCGAGCGGAGCCGGCAAATCGTCTACCTCCCGCGAGGTCGCAGCCCGGATCGGTTGCGCCTATCTCGACTCCGGTTCGATGTACCGGGCCTTGGCGCTGTGGTGCGCCGATCATGGCATCGCCGCCACTGACCCGGATGCAGTGGTCGCAGCGGCACGCCAGCTGCCGATGGAGATCTCAGCCTCGGCTACCGGTTTCGCCGTGCTGCTCGACGGCATGAATGTCACCGATCGGCTGCATCGTCCCGAGGTCTCGGGGATGGTCTCCGGCTATGCGGGCATCCGGGAGGCCCGCAATGCCCTGAATGCGCGAATGCGTGCCATCATCGCCGACGCTGGACGCATCGTCGTCGAGGGCCGCGACATCACGACCGTGGTCGCTCCGGATGCTGACCTGCGCGTGCTGCTGCAGGCTGATCCGGCCCGGCGGATCGCCCGCCGGCAAGCGGAATTGGCCGGTGCTGCGGACGCCCGGACCGTCACCGAGCAGGTGATCGGACGCGACGCCGTCGATTCCGCGTCCAGCCAGTTCGAGAGGCCGGCCGATGGTGTCGTGCTGATCGACTCCACGGAGTTGACCCTCCAAGAGGTCGTCGAGAAGGTCATCGGCCTGGTGCCCGCACAGTTGCGCACGCCCGACCCGGCCTGAGCGCCGATGCCGCGCGGTCGGGTAGCGTTGAGCGAGTGAGTGAGCCCACCGAAACTGAACTGCCCGCCGAGCGACCCGTCGTTGCGGTGGTCGGACGTCCGAATGTGGGCAAGTCGACCCTCGTCAACCGCATCCTGGGCCGGCGAGAGGCCGTCGTCCAGGACACTCCCGGCGTGACCCGCGATCGGGTGAGTTACGACGCCGACTGGGCGGGCCGCGAGTTCGTGCTGGTCGACACCGGGGGCTGGGCGTCCGATGCCAAAGGTATGGCCGCGCAGATCGCCGAGCAGGCCGAGATCGCCATTCAGTTGGCGGACGCCGTGATCTTCGTGGTGGATGCCACGATCGGCAGCACCGACGAGGACGAGGCCGTCGTCCAGGTGTTGCGGCGCAGCCGAAAGCCGGTCGTGCTCGCCGCCAACAAGGTCGACGACCTGCGCGGCGAGGCCGACGCCGCAAGCATGTGGAACCTCGGGCTGGGAGAACCCTGGCCGGTTTCCGCGCTGCACGGGCGAGGCTCCGGAGACATGCTCGATGCGCTGCTGGCGGTGCTGCCCTCTGGTGATGCACTTCATCCCACCGAGGTCGGTGGGCCACGCAGGGTCGCCATCGTCGGCAAACCGAATGTGGGCAAATCGTCGCTGCTGAACAAGGTCTCCGGGACGAACCGTTCGGTGGTCTCGGATGTCTCGGGTACCACGGTCGACCCGGTCGATGAGCTGGTGACCATCGGCGGTCAGGACTATCGGCTGATCGACACCGCCGGCATCCGCAAGCGGGTGAAGGAGGCCAGCGGCAGCGAGTATTACGCGTGGCTGCGCACTCAGGCCGCGATCGAACGCGCCGAATGCTGCGTGGTGGTGATTGATGCCTCCGAACCCGTCTCCGAGCAGGACCTCAAGATCTTGTCGCAGGTGGAAGAGGCCGGCAAGGCCCTGGTGATCGCCTATAACAAGTGGGATCTCACCGATGAGGAGCGGCGACGCTATCTCGACCGTGAGATCGAGCGCGATTTGAATGCGTGGGCCTGGGCGCCGCACGTGAACATCTCGGCGCTGACCGGACGCAATGTCGACAGGTTGTCGAAGGGCATCGAGGTGTCGCTGGAGGGCTGGGGGACCCGCGTCACCACTGGTCAGCTGAACTCCTTCCTCGGACGAGTCGTTGCTTCCCATCCGCATCCGGTGCGCGGCGGAAAGCAGCCGCGCATTCTCTTCGGGACGCAGGCACATACCGCCCCTCCCACGTTCGCGCTGTTCACCTCGGGCCAGATGGACCCGCAATATGTCCGGTTCATCGAGCGGCGGTTGCGTGAGGAATTCGGTTTCGCGGGGAGCCCGGTGCATATCGAGGTCAGGGCCCGGGCAAAGCGCAAGGATCGCTGATCTCGGCTGCGCTATTCGGCCGGCCGACCGTTGCGCGCGGAAGGGGATCGGTACGCGTCCTTGCATTTCCAGGTTATAGCGCACCACGGGGCTTGCCGCAAGGCCCCCACCTGAGCGCACAATAGGCGCTGCGCTATTCGCAATCCCGTGATGCGCTCAGCGGAAGGCACGCTATGACCCCCGAAATCGTAGACATCTTCGACCTGTCGAATCTGGCCAAAGCCGACCCGAATCTGATCGAAAGGGATCGTGAGCAGTTCGCTGCGATCTCTGGTTGCCTGCGGCAACGTATCGCGGGCCTGACCACCCAACTCGAGGAGCTCCGCAAAGCCCCTGGTGGCAAGGGCCGCGAGGCATCCGAACGCGATTCGCTGATCCGTCACACCGCTGCGCAGCTCAGCGTGCTGCAGCGATTCGGTCTCGACATCTGCCTCGGGCGCATGGTCTATGCCGATGCCGGAAGTGAACCGGTCTATATCGGCCGCATCGGATTGAGCGACGATCTCAACAACCAGTTGCTGGTCGACTGGCGAGCGCCCGCGTCCGAACCGTTCTTCGCCGCCACTGGTGCCCATCCGATGGGCCTGGCCAGTCGCCGTCGCTATCGTTGGCGTGATGGTCGCATCCACGACTACTGGGACGAGGTCTTCCGCTCGGATGAACTCGAAGGCAATGCCGCACTGGACGATCAATCTGCTTTCATCGCAAGCCTGGGTGCGGCTCGATCGCCACGGATGCGCGATGTGCTGAGCACCATTCAGGCGGATCAGGATGCCATCATCCGTGCCGGCTCCAGGGGCGCGTTGGTTGTCGAGGGCGGTCCTGGTACCGGAAAGACCGTGGTCGCGCTGCACCGCGCCGCCTATCTGCTCTATGCCGATCCGCGCCTGGACGGGCATCGTGGTGGGGTGCTGATCGTCGGTCCGCATCAGCCATATCTGAACTTCATCGCCGATGTGCTGCCCAGCCTGGGCGAGGACGGTGTGGCGACCTGCACGCTGCGCGAGATGGTCCCCGAGGGCGCGACCGCCGTGGTTGAGCACGACCCTGAGGTTGCGGCACTCAAATCGTCCGCGGCTATGGTGGCGGCGCTTCGCCCGGCGGTGGCCTTCTACGAGGCGCCGCCGACCCGGGCGCTGATGGTGGAGACGGACTGGAACGAGATCGAACTCGATACCGACGATTGGGCCGAGGCCTTCGACGCCAGGGATCCGGCCCTGCCACACAACGAGGCCCGCGATGAGATCTGGTTTGCCCTGATCGACATCTTGATCGACAAGAACGAGGACGATATCCCAACCGATTTGCTTCACCGGTCTCTGCTCAACAATCCCGAGCTGAGAAGCGCATTCAGCAAGGCGTGGCCGATCCTGGAGGCGAACGAACTGGTCGGTGATCTGTGGAGTGTGCCTGCCTATCTGCATCGCTGCGCGCCGTGGCTGAGCCGCGACGAGATCGTCCGGCTGCAACGCGACGACTCACAGGCCTGGACATCGTCCGATCTGCCGCTGCTCGATGAGGCTCGCCGTTTGATCGGCGATCCGCAGGCGTCCATGCGTGCCCAACGGCGCACCGCGGCGCTCCGGGAGCAGCGCGAATTCATGGACGAAGTCGTCGACTACATTCTCGCGGCCGATGACAACCCGGACAGCACGCTGCAGATGCTGCGCGGCGAGGACTTTCGTACCGGGCTCCTCGACGAGAACGCTGTCGCGCAGGCCGAGCGGGACGCGCTCGATGGGCCGTTCGCGCATGTCATCGTGGACGAGGCTCAAGACCTCACCGATGCGCAGTGGCAGATGCTAATGGCTCGTTGCCCCTCGCAGAGCTTCACCATCGTCGGTGATCGGGCGCAGGCCCGAGCGGGGTTCCACGGCAGCTGGGAAGACAAGCTTCATGCACTCGGAGTCCACGAGGTGGCCGTCGCGAGGTTGACGATCAACTACCGCACGCCTATCGAGATCATGGACGAGGCCGAGAAGGTCATCCGTTCGGTGCTGCCCGATGCCGATGTGCCGACATCGGTGCGCAGCAGCGGCGTGCCGGTCCGCTACGGCGATGTCAGCGAACTCGATGCCATCGTCGATGATCTGGCCTCGCAGAACGCGGCGGGAACCACCTGCATCATCGCCAAGTCGACGTATCCGCCACGAGCTGGTGTTCAAGCTTTGACGCCGGAGACGGCGAAGGGGATGGAGTTCGACCGGGTTGTCCTGGTAGACGATGCCGATCCGGAGCCGGGCATCGCACCGACCATCGACCGCTATGTGGCGATGACTCGTGCGACGCAGACGCTCGTGGTGCTGACGGGCCTTGCCTCGGCCGGGTAGGCTAGACGGATAGTGGAAATGCTCTATGACAAGGAGATATACCCATGCCTACAGCGACGACCAGCACCGCGACGACACACTGGGAAGGAAACCTCTTCCAGGGTAAGGGCACTACCGAACTGACAACATCGCAGGTGGCGTCCTTCGATGTCAGCTGGGGCAAGCGCGCCGAGGCAGGCCGAGGCACCACCAACCCCGAGGAGCTGCTCGCCGCCTCGCTGGCGACCTGTTACAGCATGGCGTTGAGCAATGCACTGGCCGAGGACGGGCACGATCCGTCGAGCATCGATACTCAGGCCGCAGTGACGTTCGTTGCCGGCCAGGGAGTCACCGGCATCACGATCACGGTTTCAGGCGATGTGCCGGGGCTCGACGCGGATGGTTTCAAGGCCAAGGCGGAATGGGCGAAGGACAACTGCCCGATCTCACAGGCGCTGAAGGCTGTCCCGAAGCAGCTCGAGATCGGCTGAGTCAGCGTTCAACCAGCGAAGCGTCGTCGTCAGATCGTACCGGCCGAATTCACTCTTTCGTTCCGGACGCTCGGCTGCGCTTCAGGGCTGCGCGGATGGGCAGGTAGCTGAGCAGCAGGCTCACCGGAAGCATGAGCGCGGTCGCGGCAACCGCGATCGCGTTCTTCCCGGGACGCGCGGCGCTTTGGGCGCTGGCACCCGCAGCTACGGTGGCAAGCGCGGCGGCCGCTGAGGGCATCGTTATCCGCTGCGCAGCAGGCACCTCACGGTCTGTCGACGCGATGAGTAGCCCCGCGCAGACGGCGTTGATGACTACCGCAGAAGCAAGGTTCGCCGTCTGGGATTTGCCAGTGGCCTGTTCTGCAAAGCGCCGACGCCGGGCGAACTGGGTGGTTGCAGCGGCAGCAAGGACGATCGGCACCGCAGCGGCGAGTTGTGACGCGCCCAGGTGACGGGCGGCATCGGCGAGGATCTCGTCGTCCACATCATCGGGGTTCAATAGGCCCAGCCGCACGGCCACTGCGCCCATATTGACCGTCCAGCCGAGGCCGAAGACACGCGGGATGATCAGGTGCGGGTTGGACGGGTCGAAGGTGCCGGCGAGCCGTCGGCCGATACCGCGCGTGAACGAGTTCGGGACGCACAGAATGGTTGCGAATCGGGGGCCGTCGGCGCCGAACTGATCATTCAGTGCCGATGCGTAGTCCTCGGGGCTTCCGGTGAGTGCGATCGCATCATCGATGGCATCCAGGGCGTCGCTGAGTGCGTCGCGCAGATCGTCGAGCGCCTGTTTGCGTGCCTTGCCGCGCAGTCTGAGATGTCGATCGACTTGGTTGACGTAGGCGTCAACGGGGGAGTCGTTCATGATTGAACCTCCTTGAGAAGTGTGATGAGCGCTGTCGACAGGCGTAGCCAAGCGTCGCGTTGAACCTCGAAGTGATGGACGCCAGAGGTGCTCAGCGTGTAGTACTTGCGCGGCGGACCCACCGGTGATTCGTGCCATCGAGTGTTCACCAGACCGGAGTTCTTCAGCCTGGTGAGTAGCGGATAGATCGTTCCCGCTGAGGCCTCCAGGCCCGGCCGTTGGGCAAGATCGTCAACAATCTCGACCGCGTATCGCGGTTGTTGTGCGAGCAGGGCCAGTACAGCCAACTCCAAGGCACCTTTTCGGAGCTGTGTCGGGACATCTTCCATGACTAAAGGGTACCGCCCACTAATAGGTGATACAAGGATGCTTGTTCAGCACGTTGTCGCGCGACGAGCAGCTGGCTCGCACTTCCGAGGAAGTTCGGGTATGGTTTCTTGGCGGGTCACCTGAGGCGGTATTGGTGTGATTCGGCGGGCTGTAGCGCAGCTTGGTAGCGCACTTGACTGGGGGTCAAGGGGTCGCA
>NZ_JAVTWX010000043.1:0-13412 GCF_032229645.1 Brooklawnia sp. | reverse complement strand
AACAGCAGCGTCACAGACGCGACAGAACACCAGAACCTCGCTCAGCAAGTCGCTGCACGAGGTTCTGATAAGGACATCTAAGTGGAGGTGGCGGGAATTGAACCCGCGTCCTGATGAGGCGCTGCAGACATTCTCCGGGTGCAGCTGACTAATCGTTCTGCTCGGCCCCTGCACTCACGTCAGCATGTTGCAGACAGGCCCAGCCTGGTTTAAGTCCCGATCAGCCCTCCAAGCTGGAGCTGATAAGCAAGCCTTCTAAATGAGGCCAGGAACCGGAGCGAAGGCTACATCCGGGCTGACCCTTCGGTCACTGCTCAGGCAGCGAGAGCGAAGTCAGTGCGCTTTGCGTTGGCACTTATTGGTTCCCAAGGGACATTTACGAGTTGACCTTGGATTCTCGACCCGCTTCTCCTGGAACTACCATCCCCAGTCGAAACCAGTCACCCCCCTGTTAAGTTGTCACTACCTCAACAATAGCCCAGCGCACAACATTCCCTTCGGGCGGACGAGGTCGTCGTCCGCCCGACAAACACATCCCAGGCACCTCGCAGCTTTGGCGTGGCCACCGCTTGCGAACCGAACTGGCCGAGGCTCGGGGCCACCTCAGCCCAGCTTGCCGACGACGCTCTGCGCGATCGCCGCCTGTGCCTGAGCCGACAGCGTCGTGCCATCGCCAAGTGCAGGCTGACCCAGATCCACGTAGACTCCGCCCACCGAATCGACTGCGGCACGCAGCGACTCGCCGTGCAGGGTGACCCAATACGGCACCTGGGTCTCGGTGGTCACTGTCGACAGCGCAACCAACTGGGCGTCCGGAAGCGCCGCGCGCAACGCAGTGAAGTAGCCCTTCGACTGCTCGGTGATCGAGAAGTCGCCGTCGGCGATGCCGCCGAAGGTGATCACCAGGTCGGGCTTGTCCGCAGCGATCGCATCGACCGCACCACCGAACGGCGTACACGGCACTCCTGCGCTGCAATCCCGCGGTGTCGCGATGAACCCACGTCCGGGCGCCGACAGATTCGTGACGCTGCCCCAGTTCAGTTGTTGGGTCGCAGGCCCTACCCAGGTGCCCGCCGGGTCACCAATCGAGTATGAATCGCCGATGATCACCACCTTCAGCGCTCCCGCGGCCGGGGAGGATACCGAAGGTTCTACAGAAGGTTCGTCCGAGGGTGTGGTGGCCGGGGGCACTTCGGCGGTGGGCGCATGTGAAGCCGAGGTGACCGGGCGCGGGGTCGCAGTAACGCTGCCGTTTGACCGACTGCGCATCAGAGCGGCCCCACTCACGACGGCAGCGATTAGCCCCAGGACGACCAGCGCAACGATGTCGAGCCGGACGTGGCGAGGTGAATTCATTGGCTTCCTTCCCAACGCGCCGGTCTCAGCGCAGCGGCGGCGGTTGGCCCGCGATGCCCCACCACATTATTCTAGGACCGGAGGCCTGACCTGGCCATCGCGCGAGCCCTCGTCCCGGCGTGCGTCTACGGCGACACATGTGAAGCTTGCAAAGAACAAGGAAGCATAAATGGAACTGCAGCAATACCTGCGCATACTGCGTGACTACTGGCGTAGCATCCTCGCGTCACTTTTCGTGTGCATCGCGGTCGCTGCCGGTGTCACCCTGCTACAGACTCCGACCTATTCCACGTCGGCATCGGTCTTCATCACTGTGGAAAGCGGCGGCACCGCCGGCGAGCTCTCCCAGGGCGCGAATTACGCCGAACGCCAGGTGAACTCCTTCATCAATGTGACGACCTCTGAGCTCGTGCTACAGCCCGTGATCGACCAATTGGGCCTGTCCGAGACCCCCCGTCAGCTCGCCAAGGCACTGGCGGTGTCGTCCCCGGCCAATACCTCGGTGATCAAGATCGCGGCCACCGAGACCTCGCCAGAGCAGGCGGCCCTGATCGCCAACACGGTTGCCAGCCAACTGGTGCAGGCGGTCGGTGACCTCGCACCGCCAGGCCCCGACGGCACCGGACTGGTGTCGGCAACCGTCATCGACAATGCCCCTGTGCCGGTCAGCGCGGTGAGCCCGCGCGCGACCACCAACCTCGCGCTCGGTGCCTTGCTCGGTTTGCTTCTCGGCTTCGGCCAAGCGGTGCTGCGCAGCATGCTCGACACTCGCATCCGCACGACCGCCGATATCGAGCAGGTGACCGATGCCCCGGTGCTTGCCACCATCGGTCACCGCGAAACCGAAACCGGAGGCGCTGCCGGCGTCAGCGAGCAGCAGTGGGCAACTGCCGAGGCCTACCGCCGGCTGCGCACCAACGTCGGTTTCGTGGGCCTAGGCGGCCAACGGCGCTCCTCGATCGTCATTACCTCGTCGCTCGGCTCCGAGGGCAAGACCGAGACCGTGGTGAATCTGGCCCGGGTGCTGGCCAAAGCGGGTTCGACGGTGCTGTTGATCGACGCCGACCTGCGCCGCCCACAATTGGCGGCACGGATGGGCATCGACAGCGATCTCGGCCTGTCGGACGTGCTCACCGGACGAGGCCCGATGTATGACTTCGTGATTCAGGCCGCACCAAACCTCACCGTGCTACCCGCCGGCACCATTCCTCCGAACCCTTCCGAACTGCTCGGCTCGGACGCCATGGCCCACCTGCTGACCGCGGTGGAAGAGCACTACGACTACGTGTTGTTCGACACTCCCCCGCTGCTACCGGTCACCGACGCTGCCGTGCTGTCCGCCAAGGCGGGTGGTGCGATCGTGATCGCGCGCTCCGGAGTCGTGCGTCGTCCACAGCTCGAGGGTTCACTTGAACTGCTGGAGGCCGGCGATGTCACGCTCTTCGGCCTGGTGCTGAACGACGTGCCGATGACATTGCGCTCGCACTACTACTCCACCTATTACAATCCGGCGCATCGGCAGGGCGAGGAGAAGCCGGCCAAGCCCGCGCGGGCAGCAGCTCCCAAGCGCAGGCGCGAGCTGTCTCCTAGCTGAGGTTTCTCGGGCGGACGCTGGTGCCCATCCCAGTCGCCGTGGCTGGACCGCTTTCCTCCCCGATCAATTTTCCCCCCGCCATCCGGATTGTGTAGATCTGGGGCCCGTCAAGGGTCGCAAAGCTTCACAATGAGCAACTTCCCGCAGGCAGCTCAGATGAACTCGTCCGGATCGTTGCCAACCCGCAGACCCGTGTCCAGGCCGGCGATGCGCTCAAGTTCGTCCCCGCTGAGCTCAAAGTCGAAGACGTCGATGTTTTGACGTATCCGTTCCTCGTGGACCGACTTCGGAATCACGATCAGACCGTTCTGCAGATGCCACCGGATGATCACCTGCGCCGCGCTCTTGCCGTGCGTCGCCCCGATCTCGGTCAGCAGCGGATCGTGCAAGAGCGTGTTCGGCTTCGATCCCGGCCCCCAGCCCTGCCTGTCAGTGCCACCGAGCGGGCTCCACGACTGCGTCGCGACACTATGATCATCATCGAACGCCCTGGTCAAGTACTGCGGAAGATGCGGATGCAACTCAATCTGGTTCACGCTCGGAACCACACTCCCCCGATCCAACAAGGCTTGCAGATGATGCGGCTTGTTGTTCGCCACACCGATCGCCCGAGCCCGGCCCGACTCCGCGATCGCCTCCAACGCATGCCAGGTGTCGACGAACCGCTCAACATCCCCACGCGGCCAATGGATCAGATACAGATCGACATAGTCGAAACCCAGCCGCTCAAGACTCGCATCGAATGCCGCCAGCGCCGAGTCGTACCCCTGATCGGCGTTCCACAGCTTCGTCGTTACGAAGATCTCCTCACGTGGCACGGACGACGACCGAACCGCCTTACCCACCGCAGCCTCGTTACCGTACGCGCGTGCAGTGTCGACATGCCGATATCCAGCCTCGTCAATAGCGAAACGCACCGCGCGCTCGGTCTCATCCTCACTGGCCTGCCACACTCCCAGACCCAGCTGCGGCATCTGAACGCCGTTGTTCAGCGTGACCAGCGGTACGGGAGCCGGTGAACCCGTGCCTGCCGTCACCTCCGGAGCCTCATTGAAACGCAGCGCCCTGCTCGTCCGAACACGTCCATCAGCCCGATCAGCCATCTCTGGCCCCCTCCGTCAGTTTCCCCAGATCCGCACCCGGGGTCTTGTCCCCAACGGTAGTCGCCAGCAAATGCCGGCAGCCGCATTATCGAGTTCAGTTTGGTCGCTATAGGTGACCAAACTGAACTCGATAATTGGCGGGACCGTCATGCGGGCGGGCCGTCTGTTGATGGCGGCATGAATCAGCTCCACGCTTTGCCTCAGTTTCGCCAGCGCGACCCGCAGGGTCGAGGCAGCGATACCTTCAATCTGCGCCACACCACTAGCAATCGCCTCCGACCCGGCCGGCCAGATCGTCAAGAAGATCGTCCACTATCTCCTCCTCATAAGCCGAAAAGCCTGGCGGCATGCGCCACGGCTGGGCACCGGGCAGCCGCAGCAGCGACTCCACGATGCGCCACCCGGCCATATCGCCGTCGGCCCTCACCCATAGACGGGCCCGCCGAGCGATTGATGCCAGCAGCAGCTGAGCAGCCAATCCCGGAACCCCGAAGGTGCAGATCAGCGGACGGCACGACGCCCCGAACCTGTCGGCCGCCGCCTCCACGATCGAGGGATTCTCGCACACGAAGACCTCGGCGACTCCGTCGGCCAGCCGCCAATCACTGCCGCGCAACGACCGCAGCGTCAGCCAGACCGGTTCGGCTTCGACGGCGGCGAGTTGCACGGCGGCACCCTCGCCCACCAGCGGCAGATTGAGCACCAACACCTGGGAGGAGACCTCATCGCAGGCGATGCCCCGGGCGGCCCATGCCTGCCGCCACAACGCCGAGTCGCCGACCGGGTCCTGCCACGGCTGCGGTTCTCTGTCGTCCAGTTCTCCGCCACCCCACTCCCGATCACCGACGACACCCGACACGAAGCGCGCGACCGCTCGTCCGAGCGGACGAGACCGGTCCAAGGCATGAGCGTCTCCGAAGAGCCGGGCCGCCAGCACGGGCAGCCGCTCCGCAGATTCGCCGGTCGCATCAAGAACGCGGACGATCTCCCGAGCCCGTGGCGTCCACTCGGTCGCACCTACCAGACAGCGGGTCACCACCTCGTCCGGCACGCTCGGCTCGGCCTCGCGCAGGATCGCCCGCGCTGCCGACTGGTCGGCCTGTTTGGACAGCAGTTCGGCGGCCCGCTCGTCCCGCAGGTTACGAAGCGGTCCACCGCATGCTTCGAGCAACTCGTCCAGGTCGACCCCGTGGCCGGCCAGCCCGGATTGCAGTTCGCCCAATCGCAACGGCTGCGCCGACAGCTGCCAGCGGACGCTCAGCATCTGCCCTATCTCGCGTCGCTCGCCGTCTGTGAGCTCCAGCTTGATCAGGGACCGCGGGCCGAGGGCACCCCGTTCTCGCCTGCTGCGGATCTCGGCCAGCAACCGGGCCGGGCCAGGTTTCTTCGCCCAGCTCATCACGTGTTCGGGGATCACAGCAGAGCGTCCTGATCGGGTGATACCTGCCCGGCCGCATCACCGTCGAGCCACGACAGCGGCAGTTCGACGGCTTCCAGGGTGTTGCCCGCCCAGAGCTCGGCGATCAGGTCAGCTCCTGGTTCGGGAGCCGGTGCACGCACCACCTGGTAGATGGCGGCGGTCGGCACCACCGCGACATTCACCAGACGCCCAGGACCGGCCAGCAGCACATCGAGATCGAAACGCTGCAGAAGGCGCATCACCATCGATCTGTTCCGCGGATCCAAGCCATCGAAAGCCTCATCGAGCCACAACGGACGAGGAGCCTGCGGCAAGCGCCGGTATTGCGCAGCGAGCGCCGCAACCAGCGGCAGCATGAGCATCACAGCGCGGGCGCCACCCGAAAGCTCGGCGTAGCGGCGGGTGGTCAGCGGCGCCCAGCGGCCCGCACCCACCCGGTGTTCCAGCGAAATGTCGTACCAGCTCCGGTAGTCGAGATGCTCGGCAAGGGCGCCGTGCCAGCCCGCCTGGCCCTCGTCGCTGGCGGCGCGTTTGGCTTCGTCCACCTTCTGTTTGAGGAAGTCACGCACCTGGGTGGCCACCGCGGGGTCACTGAGTCCAGGTCCACTGACAGCGTTCACGATGGCGGCGTTTTGCCCCGGCTCCAACCGGATACGCAACGTGGTCTGGTCGGTCTCGGTGGGATGGTCGCGCAAGACCTCGTTGATGTCGTCGATCAGCGCGCCGGCCTGCCCGATCCGCTCGCGCATATGCTCCAGGAAGGTAGATCCCAGCAGCCGGTCAAGGGTCTCGCGCACCGACTCGCCGTACTGGGATTCGAGCGCGTCACAGACGTCACGCAGATGCGGACCGGCCTGGCCGAGCGGCAGCGTCGTCCCGTTGGAATCCACCATCACCTCGACGCGAACCAACGGTTCATCGGGGACGAGCTGAATGGAGCGTCCGCTTTGCTCCAGTGCGGCGCGGGTGTCACGGGCCTTGGCGTCCAGATCACGCCTCAAGACCTCGACCCGGTTGCGGTTGGCATCGGACGCTGTCGGTTGCGCCGGATCTTGCCAGTTGCGCGGGGTCAGCTGGCGGCGCAGTTCGGCGGCCTGCGCGCGGACGTGGTCCACTGCGGCCGAGTGCGGTTCCGGCAGTTCGAGCCCCAGCAGGGCCGCCAGGTCGCGGTCGAGCAGTTCACGCAAGCGCTGATGTGCCTCGGCTCGCAGGGCCGCGGATTGCTCCCGGCGCCCGGCGACATCGTCGAGTTGCTGCTGGGCACGGGCTTTGCGCGATGCAACGGCAATCCGCTTGGTGTCGAGGTCTTCTCGCTCGGCTTCGGCCTGCCTGGTCTCGGTCTCCAGCCCGGTCAGCCGATCGAGGATCTCGGCGTCATCGGCGTTGATCGCGTCGCGCAATGCGTCGGCCTGCGCCGCGGCCTGCCGATGCGTCTGGGTGTCGCGCTCCAACTCGTGGTGCGCTTCTTCGGCTTCGGCGACGCGCTTGCGCCACTGGCGCTCGGTCTGCTCGGCGCGGACGGCCGCGGTATCGGCGGTACGCCTGACGGCCCGCCACGCCACGAGCGCGCTGCCGGTGGCGTGCAGCCGGTCTGTGACCTGATCGAGTTCGGCGGCGGTGGCCGGCAACTGGTATTCCTGGGCCTCGCGGCGCAGCTGTGCCCGGACACTGTCGGCGGCGACGCGGTCACGTCGCGCCTGGGCAGCGTGCCGATCGGCTTCCTGCTGGCGTTCGACCACAGCCTTGTCATTCACGCCGCAGGTGATCAATGCCCGCCACAACCGATCATCGCTGGGCGCACGGCCGAAGACCTCCCGCAGCTCGGCGAGCCGGCGTCCGCAGTCGTCGAGTTCGGCCTGGTAGTCGGCTGCCTGCGCCTCTTCTTGGGCCAATCGCTCCTGCAGTTCACCGAGCCGGCGGCGGCGTTGCGCTTCGCGGGCTGCCTCACCCAGCCATTCGGCATGGTCATGGCGAGGTGCGGCGCGCCCGCTGAGGGCCGAAGTGCGCCATCGTCCGTCGAGCGCGATCGCAGCACCACTGTCCGGCAGCGGCTCATCGATGCTGCACAGGGCGACCGCATTGAGAACCCTTTGCACATGCGGCGCCAGCTCGCCCGCCTCCGGCGCCACCTGCAAGACCATGCCCAGGTGCCGCGGCTTGTCATCGTAGGTGCCCGGGTCGAGGAACACATCGAAACCGTGGGGCTGCTTGGTGCTCGCCCACGCGTCCAGCAGTCCGCTCGCCGCCAATGCTGCTTCCACGTTGGCGAGTTGTTCCGCAGGAACACCGTCGACCGGATTCACCAGCTTCCACATCGGTGCGCCATCGGCCGTACCGCGGTCGCGACGCTGCCACAGCGTTGGCGCGTCCGGTTGGGCCACCGGACGCTGCTCCAGCTGGACGATCTCGCGCCTGGTCTCCGCGATCTGCTTCTTTACCGTAGCCAGCTGCGCTTTCACCTGCTCGCGGCGAGCGGTCAGCAACTGCGAGCGCGGCTCAAAGTAGTCGCGACGCAGCATGTCGGTGAGCCGGTCGTGGCCCTCCAGTTCGGTTGTACGCGCAAGCGCGGCCGTCCAGCCTGCCACCAAGCCGGCGACCTCGGACGGCGCCCAAGCCTGCAGCCCCTCGGCCACAGCGGCGTGCTCATTCTCAGCGTCCTGCCAGGACTGCTCGGCGAGCGTCTTGGCCGCATCGGCCGCATGCTGGCTGACGTCGGCGGCCTTCTCTGACAGCGCAGCCCGCTGATCTGCCTCCTGGGTCCGCCTGACCAGGCGCATCACGGCCGCCACCTGCGATCGGCGTTCGTCGCACTGCTGCTCGGCCAGTCCGGGATCCAGCGGCGCAGCCAGGGTCAGTCCGGCGGCGTGCGCGGCTCGTCTGACATTCTCGTCGTGCGTGTTCAGGGCCTCGATCGCCGCGGCCTGCTCGGAGGCGGCCCGATCATGGTCTGCCTGGGAGTCCGCCGCCCGCGATCGGGCTTCCTGGTGGCGGGTCGTCGTCCGGTCGAGGGTCTGCTTCGCCTCGGTGGCTCGTTGCCTCTGCTGTTCGGCGCGCTCCAGGCGAGAACTCGCCTCCCGGAAGGCGGACGACGAGCGCAGCGCCTCGGCCTGAGCGCGGCTCGTGGTGGCCTGCAGATGCGCCTGCTGGCGCGCCGCGCCGAGATCGGCTTCGAGCTGCCGACTTGCGCCCAGTTCGTTGTCGGCCGTGCGTTCTTCGCGCGTGATCGCGTCGAGCGCCGTCTGCCTGGAGGCAACCTCGTCGGCGCGCAGCCGCAGCAGCGCACGCGCCCACGGACGCCAGGCGTCGCGCTCGAAGCGGGCGATCTCTGCCGTCGCGTCCTTCGCCCGCTCCAAATCGAGACGCAGCTGGTCGAGTTGATCCCATCCCCGCGCGAGTTCTTCGATCTCCGAGCGATCAAGTTCGGGAAGCGAATCGCGCAGGTGGCTGGTGACGAAGTCGACTTTGAGCTGGGCACCCAGTTTCGGCTGCCGGGTCACCTTCAGCAGCTTGCCGATGCTCTCGAGCTGGGCGACGCTGCCGCCCAGCAGCCGGGCGGCAATAGCCTGCTTGTAGGCCGCAGCGCTCGGCTGTTGATCGAAGCCCGGCGCGTGAATGTCCTTGGGTGTGCGCACGGCACGGCCGTCGGTCAGCTGCAGTTGATCGCGCACGCGGCTGCCCGAAGCGGTGCACCAGGTGAGCCTGGTGTTGGCGCTTCCCGTCCGCGCGGAGGCGTAGAGCAGGGTCGTGAAGAACTCGGGAACCCCGTCATGGATCCGCCCGTATTCCACCCACAGCCAGCCGTGGTAGAACGAGGCTTCCGCGTCGCGGCGATCGCTGTCGCCGCTGGGACGAACGTAGTAGGCGAACTGTTTGCCGGATCGTCCGAGGGTGTCGATCTTGTCGCTGGAGGTGTCTGCCAGCCACGGAATCAGCGTGGTGAGAGCCATCAGGGACGATTTGCCGGTCTCGTTGCGTCCCATCAGCTGCGCCCAGCCGCCGGCATACCAGTATTCGACCGCCTCGAATTCCCAGAGGTTCACCACACCCGCGCGCAACGCCTGCCAACGCGCGAGTTGCGGTTCGGGCAGTCCTCCGCTGGTGAAGGCTTCGCGCCAGCCCTGCAGGGCGGCATCGTCCACCTGGTTCGTCACGATCCCTCCATTAGCATCTGCTGCCCGCCGGATTCCCGGGTGGTTTCGTCGGTGGTCTCCCCGGCAATCTGGCCTGTGCTCTCGCCTGTCGAAAGCTGGGCGTCTCGGTAGCGCCCGGCCAGCGGGGTCAGCGTCCAGTCGTCATCGCTGGTGCGCAACAAGCCCAGTTCGGCAAGCCGGTGGCCGACGGCGGCAACCACAGCGGCCGGCGATTCGCGCAGTTCGGCGGTCAACCGAGAGCCGCCGTCGGCCCAGACATCGGCGGCCATCCGGCGCACATCGGCCAGTGGAAGTGTGCGGAAACTTCCCTCGGTGGCAGCTCCGATCCTCTCGATCATGGCCAGCGCGGCCCAGTCGCGGGCGCTGGCGGCCGGGAAGCCCAGCAACAGCGAATCAGGCAACTCTCGATCGGGCGGAATGGACAGCACGATGGCGTCGGCGCGGGATTCGACCGTTCCCCCGGTCATCTGCTCGGCGAAACCGGCCAGCCGGAGGCGCTGGCCGGTCAGGTAGGAGCGGTCATCGTCGTCGAGTTCGCCCGGATACAACGCCTGCGTCTCGATCATCAGCCGCAGCAGTCGCTGGCGGCGGGTGTCGTCATCGTCGGCTGGCGGACGAAGCGCCAGGTCGACATCGCCGGTGTCGATGAACAAGACCAGGGCGTCACGGTGAACACGGTAGCCGGCACCGATTCCCTGGCCACTTTGAGCCCAGCCTTCACGCAAGATGTCGTCGGTGAGGCGTTCCAGCACTCCCTGGCCCACCAGCCAGTCCATCGCCGAGATGAACAGCGTGCGATGCCTGTGCAGATTCGGGTCGTAGGGCCAGCCGCCACGTCCGGCCGCACTGAGCCGCACGGTATCGGAGAGCTCCTGCAAGGTGATCGAGTCGTCCCGGTGGTCGTCGAGGCAGGCCGCCGCATAGAGGACGAGCAGCAGCAAGGCCCGCTCCGGTGGCAGGCCTTCGGGCTGGGCGACGGTACCGGCGATCGGTGTGCGCCTCAGCCGGTAGCACTGATCCAGGTGGGCCAGCTGGTATCCGAGCCGGGCGCACCAGACGCCGAGAGTGTGGGCGTGGCGATGCACCAGGCCATAGCCGCCCGGATCCGTCCAGGCAGTGACAACGGGGTTTGCCAGCAAGATGAGGAATGCGCGCTGCTTGTCGGCGTCGTCGGCGCGGGTCAATGAGACCGTCACGAAACGACCTCGACCTGCGCGTCGGGCAGCACCAATCGTCCGCCAGGCGTGGTGATCACGGCCGAACCGTCCAACGGAGACAGCCGCAAAGTCCACCGTCCGTCGGCGCTGTGGGCTTCGTCCGGGCGTCCGTCGGCGCCAAACCGGCGGGCGTCGGCGACGAGTTCGAGAAAGAGCTCGGCTTCGGCCTCGGTGAGCGGTTCCCACTGGCTCAATGCGGTCCCAGAACGCCGCGCCAGGCGCCGCGCCGCACGGTCAAGATCGGCACGAGCCGCATCGGCAGCGCGGCGCGCCTGCAAGCGGGCAGCCCGCCGATCGACGATGCCGGGGGCTCGTCCGCCCAGCGACCGGGCACCTTGCGAACGCAGCCTCCGCGAGATCGGCACCGGCTCGGCGTCCCAGATCGAGACACGGGCGGCCTGCGCAATCTCGGGCGCGTCGTCACAGACATGCCTGGCCGAATACAGTCCGGTGGCCGCGCACCACACGCTCCAGGCGGACGCGTCGTCGGGTGCCGACTCGATCGCATCCGCCAGCCGCAACAGGTCTGCCTTGCGTGAGACGGTGCCGCCGATGGCCAGCAGCGCACGGTGCCCGCGCAAGACCGGGGCGACCGCGTTGCGGCTCTGGCGCCGCAGCCGGGTCGACTGCGGCAGCGCTCCGCTGAACCAATCAGCCAGCACCTCGACATCGGCTTTCATCTCACGGATGGCGTCGTCCAGTAGCGCATCGGAGGCGTTGGTACCGAGCCGGACGCGCGCCATGCCACGCCAGCGGTCGTCGCCGATCTGTCGCAGCGCCGCCACATGCCCGGCGATCGGTGCGGACCAGGCGTCGATCCCGGCTCCCCACATGTCGGTATAGGTGAGGATCGTTTCCAGCACCCGGGTGGTCTTCTCCTCGGTGGGCGAGCCCCCGAGCGCGACGGCCAGGCGGGTCTGCCATTGGACGGCAGCGTCGCTCATCGCGTGCACGGTGGTCTGGACCTGGGAAAATTCCTGGCTGGCCACTGCAGTTTCGTCGGCTTGAATTGCCTCGATGGTGGCGGTGAGCCGATTGAGTACGGTGAGCGGCGCCAGTAGGACGGCGGTCGAGGTGGTGCCTTCCTCGGCCTCAAGCGCCCTGACGGCAGCATTCAGTTGGTAGCCGGCATCGCTGAGCTGGTAGCGGCGCCGGTTGCGCAAGAAATCTTCCTGGGTTTCGGCGCGATCCTGCCAGCAGGTGCAGGTGCCCCAATCCACCAGCTGCTGCAGGCGAGCCTCCAACGACAACTCATCAAGCAGCTGGCCAGCAGATTCTGGTGGCAGCCGCTCGGCGACAAGTTGGCGCACTGTGTCGAAGCCGACACCTGTGAGAGTCACGTTGCGCTGGTCGTGCAGAATGTCGACCAGCAGCCGGTACTGCTTGGCCTTACTTCCGATCAGGTAACCGGCTGCGGTTATCGCCCCTGGCAACGAGGTCAGCATCCAGGCGGACGAGGCCGACTCGGACAAGCCCGAGGACTGAGCGGTCTGGGACATCGGCTCGGAGTGGGTGGACACGTCGATCACCTCCTGCACGGCCCAGCCTAGATGCTGGCGGCTGGTGTAGCGGCTTTTGGCCGGTCAGGGCGCGGAGTTCACTTCGCTAGGGCCCTCGATAGTTGGGAGCTCCCTCACCAATTTCCCTGAAACCGGCGCCCTGGGTCACCATCCTCAACGCTGATCGCGATGCGGACGAACAAGCTCCGCGCGAAACCGGGACCGTAACAACCCGGCGGGACGGCGATATCCGCTAGCCGCTATCCGATCTACCCCTTGATAGTCGGGAACGAAGTCCGAGGATTACGACAACGATGCTGAGTCCGATCCACCCTCCGATCGAGTTCGCCAGAATGTCACTGGCGTCGGCGTCGCGTCCCGAAAGAAACAGCCACTGGGCGAACTCGATACCGGCCGACAGCAGCGGAAGGATGACGTACCCAAACCATCGCCATTCCGGCGCCAGCAGCCCCGCGAGTAAAGCACCCAGCGGCACGAACATGGCCACATTCGCTGCTACTTCAAGTTCCCAATAGCCGAAAGACTCGGAGACACCGAAGCGATGAAGAACCGATAAGGCTGCATCAATCACTGCACCGCGCCCCGCATCGAACGGGGTGGGATTCAAGGTGATCGCAAGAGCAATCACCAGCATCCCGATGAAGCCGACGATGCTGGCGCGCCGAGCCGATGTCATTGGCCTAGCGTAGTTCGCGGGTCCCGGCGCCACGCCATTTGCTTTGCCGCCGCCCCCGCCTGACACCGCTTTGAGACAGGAGCATCACATGGGCCTCACGCTCACCGCCGCCAGGCTTTTCGACGGCATCCAGGTACATGAGCCGGGCCTCATCCGGATCGACCAGGGTCGCGTCGCCGAGGCCGGCGCGCTGCGTGGTCACGTCCCTGCCTCAGCCATCGATCTTGGCGGGTTAACGATCGCGCCCGGATTCATCGATGTGCACTGTCATGGCGGCGGCGGGGAGTCGTTCGGGGTCAACCCCGAGCCGGCTATCGCCCTGCACCGCGCACATGGAGTCACATCGGTCGTGGCGTCGCTGGTATCACAGCAGCT